>JBGTMW010000279.1:0-6591 GCA_041743365.1 Gemmatimonadaceae bacterium | reverse complement strand
CCTGGGCGCCACGGGCTGGCTGTGGGCGAGCGGCGCGGAGGGGCGCTGGGCGGAACATGAGGCGCTGGCCGACATCACCGAGCTCCTCGACACAGGCGACCTGTACGGCGCCTTCCGCACCGCCCTGGAAGCGGAGAAGCACCGCCCCGACGATCCCGAACTGGATCGGGTGATACAGCGCATAACGCTGCCCATCAGCGTGAACACTGAACCGGCCGGGGCCCGCGTACTGGTGAATGCGTACGGCGCCTCGGCCGCGCGGTGGCACTTGCTCGGCATCACACCTGTGCGTCTGCGGGTTCCCTACGCGGCAATGCAGTGGCGCCTCGAGAAGGAAGGCCACGAGCCATTCGAGGGCGCGCCGTTCAGCGCGGGAGCGTTAGGCTCCCTGGCGCGGGGAATCGTGCTCGATTCCGCCGGGAAACGCCCGGTGGGCACGGTGCGGATTCCCGGTGGCCTCCTCGACGGCCAGTCGCTCCTCCGGCCGGTCCGGTTTCTTGCCGGCATCACAGTCGATCCATACTATCTCGAGCGGTACGAGGTGACGAACCGGCAGTTCCGGGAATTCGTGGCGGTAGGGGGATATCGAAACCGGGAGTGGTGGCCCGCGCGCATCACGCGCGGGAACGAGGAGCTCCCATGGGAGGGGGCGATCGACGCGTTCCGCGATGCGACCGGCCGGCACGGTCCCTCGACGTGGGAGCTCGGCGCCTTCCCCGACGGCGAGGATGACCACCCCGTCGGCGGCATCAGCTGGTTCGAGGCGGCGGCGTACTGCACGTTCGCCGGCCGCAGCCTGCCGACCGTCTACCACTGGTTCCACGCGATCGGTCAGGAGCAGGTCTCCGACATCCTGATCCACAGCAACATGGACGGCGACGCCACGGCTCCTGTGGGCCGGTTCAGGGGACTGAGCGCCTACGGCACGTACGACATGGCGGGCAACGTGAAGGAGTGGGCGTGGAACGCGACCGGCGACAGGCGCTACATCCTGGGCGGCTCGTGGAACGAGCCGTCATACGTCTTCAAGCATCTGGTCGCGCAGGATCCGTGGTCGCGGGAGCACACCAACGGCGTGCGCTGCGCGCTCTATCCGGAGTCTCCGGCGGAGCATCTCATGGCGCCCGTCACGGCGCCGGCGGAGTACTCGCAGCCGGAGCCAATCAGCGACGACGCCTTCGCGATCCTGCGAGACCAGTACGCCTACTTTCGGAGCCCGCTCGAGGCGCGCGTCGAACGGGTGAACGACAGCTTGCCGAGCTACCGGCGTGAAACGGTCTCCATCCAGACGGGATACGGCGGCGAGCGCATGGAGGTGCACCTGCTGATCCCGCACGACGCGGAGCCGCCCTACCAGTCGGTGATCTGGTTTCCCGGAGACGACGTGTTCAGCCGGAGGTCGAGTGACGACTTCTCGTCGCCATGGTTGTTCGACTGGCTCCCGCGCGTGGGACGGGTGGTCGTGCATCCCGTGTACCGAGGAACGTACGAGCGTTTCGAACCCTGGGAGCGCTCGCCGAACGACTGGCGCGACATGATGATCAGCTGGTCGAGGGAGATCGGGCGCACGATCGACTATCTCGAGACGCGGCCCGACTTCGACGCCACGAAGATCGGCTACTACGGCTTCAGTGGCGGCGCGTTGTATGCCCCCACCTTCGCGGCGGTCGAGCCGCGCATCGCCGTGAGCATGTTCATCGGCGGCGGGATGATGCCGATGCAGCTGCACCCTGCCATGCATCCAGTGCATTTCGCGCCCCGAACGCGAACGCCGGTGCTCATGATCAACGGCCGCGACGACTTCATCAACCCCTACGAGCTCTCGCAGCGGCCGCTCTTCGACCTGCTCGGCGCGCCTGACGACGACAAACGGCACGCCAGACTCACGGGCGGCCACATTCCGACCGACCCGCGCGAGATAAAGCGCGAGGTGATCGACTGGCTCGACAAGTACCTGGGGCCGGTGCATCCTGGACGAGGCGATCGCTCTGCTGTCTCAGTACCCGCACGTCTTCGCTGACGTATCGACGATTACGTGGATCATTCCGCGCACCGCCTTTAACCGCTGCTTGCAGGCCTTGGTAGATTCCGGCCTGTCAAGCCGGCTCACGTTCGGATCCGATCCGATGGAGTGGCCTGAAGAATCATTCGCGAGGTATATCGGCGACGCTGTCCACGACGTGGAGTTGAACCCGCCCGGCGCTTTTCGGCAGCAGCTCGCTCGCAGAGCTTGCGAGCCGCATCATGCTGGATGCGCCGGCGGGTTTAACTCCGGCGCGTCAGGCGGCCACCGCGAACTCGAGTCGGAATGGTTGACGTCAGGACCGAAACGGTAATCCGAGCGCCAGCGGCCACCGTGGCTTCATTCGCCATGGATCCGGACAATGCACCGCGCTGGTACGCGAACATCCTGGCGGTGGAGTGGCAGTCTCCGAAACCCCTTCAGGTTGGCTCGCGGATCGCCTTCGTCGCACACTTTCTTCGCCGCCGCCTATCCTACACTTATGTAGTTGTCGACCTGGTGCCCGGACGGCGGCTCCGGATGCGGACGTCCCAAGGGCCTTTCCCGATGGAAACAACCTACGAGGTCGAGCCCTTGACCGAGACCGCATGCCGGATGCACCTGCGCAATCAAGGAAGTCCGCTTGGGTTCGGCACCCTGCTCGCACCCCTGGTAGCCTTTGCCATGCGCCGCGCCACCCGCCGCGATCTGACGCGTCTCAAGACACTTCTCGAAGCCGCTGCCTGACGTAAGCTGCAGTCGAAGAGCGCCTGCGGTGCTGCCAGATGAGCGCTCGGCGCCCGTGTCCTTGATCGCGGGCTCAATGAATACGGAGCGCTTTACGCATTCCTGATCGCGCTGCCCGTATGCCGGCTCGCACGGGATGTTCGCCCTCGCGTTCACCTGGGTCCTGGCGGCAGCCGGCCTGTGGGCAGCCTTTGCGGTCAGTGGGCGATCGATCGTGCTCGCGATTGCGCTGGTGCTGGGTGCACCTCTGGCGGCAGGGTTGGCGCTCCTTGCGTTCCGCGACGCACGCCGAGCTACCCGCAGTTCGAGTAGTGACAAGTCGGCCGGTTAGCGTTCGTTGCAGCTCCCATGAGCATTGTTTGACAAGCTCCATGTAACTGGGCAGGAGCCCTGCGCGACACGTCAGTAGCGTAGCAACCGGTTCACCTTCACCACGAACGCGCGGTTCCTCAGCCCGCGCACCAGCGTCGTCGGCGGCATGGGATCGTCGGTGCCGCGTTCGTCCGTGTACACCAGGAACAGTTCACTTCCCGGCGCGTACTCCCAGCGGTAACGCACATTGGTGCTCACCGCGCGATCGGCCGAGCTGTACTGCGCCAGCGCGCTCACGAACATCAGCGGCGTGAAGCCGTAGTCCAGACGCGTTCGCGCCAGCCGCGTGGTGAACGAGGCAGCAGGGCGCTCGACGCGTGAGATCGAGAACGCCGGCTCCACCGAAAGGTGCCGGTTGAACGACACACGGCTACCGCCGACAGTCAGGGTCCGGATGGTGCCGTCGTAGTACTCGCCTGCACGGACGCCGATCACTCCCGACGCGCGACGCTGTGCGCCGAAGGTGTACGCCGCACCGACGTCGCTGAACGTGTAGCCTCCCACCGGGATCGGCGCTGGCGATCCAGCCGGAGTGAACGCCGCCGGGAGAAATTCATAAGTCCGCACCGCGTCGATCGAGACCTGGTCGCTGCTCTGGAACTCCGTACCGAAGGCGGCGCGCAGGACGCGCGTGTCAACCTGCCCCGCTCCGGTCTCGATGTACTCGCCCGACGCGTTCCAGGTGAACTTGCGCACAGCCTTCATGCGCACCGGCCGCGGGCTGAAGCGCAGCTCACCGTACGAGCGTCGAAAGTCGCTGCGGCGCAGGAAGCCGACGTCCGGCCTGAAGTTCGCTCCCACTTCGAGCACTTCCGCCCGGGCGCCATAACGGTCCGCGCTGTAATCGAACCGCGCCTGCCAGCTCTGGTCGTTCCCGCTCAACCCCGCACTGCTCGTGCGTGCCCAGTACGTCCCGACGGTGATGTCCCGCGTAAGCCCGAACGAACCGTCGATGCCATAGGCCTGGTTCGAGCCCCTGCCGATCGGGTCGCGTGAGCGGTTGGTGGCCATCACACCGACCGCGCTCCGCCGGAGGACGTCCCGCTTGAGCCGCACGACGGTGAAGTTGGTCGGGTCCGTGGCCGATGCGGCTTCGTCGCCGGCCTGGATGTTCATCAGCCCGATCGCCCACGGTCCCATCTTTCCGGTGACCCGGCCGCCCGCGTCAATCGGGATGACGCGTCCGCGATTGAGACCGATCCGGCGCGAGTAGAAGAGGTAGGGCGTGTCGCTGGCGTCGGAGCTGGTGACACCCAGGCCGCCGCGCGCGAAGTCGAATATGCCCCGACCCTCGAGAAAGAAATCGCGCTTCTCCGGGAAGAAGAGACTGAAGCGCGTGAGGTTCACCTGCTGCTCGTCGATCTCCACCTGGGCGAAGTCGGTGTTCGCCGTGAAGTCGAGGGTCAGGTTTGGCGTGAGGTGATACTTGAGGTCACCGCCGACGTCGGCGCGAACCTCGTTGCGGATGGCCGGCGTGCGCAGGCGATCGGTGGTAATCTGCGAGAGCGCGTAGGGCTTGAGCTCCAGGTTCCGGCCGGCCGGCGGCAGGTCGAGTCCCACCAGCGTCCCGGAGGATGAGATGCGATTCAGTGCCTGCGGCCCCGCGAGGATCTGCGGCACCGGCGTCAGGTACGCCCACTCGTTCTTGCGCCGCACGGAACGCCGGATCTGGACGCCCCACGTCTGGTCGAGTCCGGGGCGATAGCGGAGTGACTTGAGCGGAATCGCCATCTCGACAGTCCAGCCGCCGTCGAACCGGCCTGTCCTGGAGGTCCACACCGGGTTCCAGTCCGTGTTCGATCCGCCCTCGTCCACGACGGAGTAGTCGGCGCGCGCGCCAAGGGGATTGGTGTAGAACCCGAAGCCGCTGCGTCGGTCGAAGAAGGTGTCGAACATGACGCCGATGTGGTCGTTGTTTCTCAGGCCTCCCGTGTCGCGCCGCAGCTCGTTGGCGATCCACTGGTCCGGCGGCGCCGAGTCCCAGCAGCGACAGGACACATAGATGTATTTCTCGTCGTAGGTGATCCATAGGTCGGTGCGCTCGGTCATCTCCTCACCGTACCGGGGCACGACCTGCAGCAGGCCGCCGAACGGCAGTTCGCGCCGGTAGACCTCTTCGTCGAGTCGGCCGTCGACGGTGAGGGGCGCCGTGATCTTGATGGCGCGGACCGTGGCGTGGCCGGTCGCATCGCGTGTGATGACGGCGGGAGGCACCGGTGCCGCGGGCGCGCCACCAACCCGCGCCTGTGCGCGGAGATCCCCGCCAAGGAGGGCGGTGACGAGAAGCATCGTGCCGGCGGCAGGCGAGAAGCGCCGATCATGGAAGGGTGTCACGCGCTGTGAATATCCACCCGCGTGCTGCTCGCCACCAGATCGGTTCCTGACGGCCATGGACGCCGCGCGGTCGTCGCCAGGGCGGCTGCCTCGAACTGGCGCACCCCACATCAATGATGCAGAATCAGATCAGAAGAACGAAAGAACGAGATACAAGGCGACGTGCTCACTGAAACGCACTGGATCTCGATCGCGAACCACAGCGCTAGGCGCCAGTTACGGGGAGCGAGCACCCTGCGCGGCGATATCCACCTCTCCACCTGGGCTACCGTGACAAATACCTCACTGTTTCGGAAGAAGCAGGGTGGAATCAGCTACCTGGAAGGTGGGGATGGCCCTCCAGTTGTCCTCCTTCACGGCATACCAGGATCGGCGCAGACATGGGCCGGAGTCGGGCAGCGGTTAAGCCGTCATTACAGGGTCGTCATCCCCGATCTCGTCGGGTTCGGGTTATCTGCACCTCCGGCTGGGGATTACTACATGGAAGCTCAGGCGGCGCAGCTCGGGGCGCTGCTCGACACCCTCGGAATAGATGAGCTGGTCCTGGGCGTCCATGACTTCGGTGGACCGGTCGGGCTCACTCTCCTGCGGATGTTTCCAAAGCTCCGCGTTCAGGCGCTGGTGGTCACACCGACGAACTTCTTCACCGACACGTACGTCCCTCCCGTGCTGCGCCTGGCGTCAGTACCGGTTCTGGGGACGCTCTTCTATAAGATGATCGCGGGTAATTCTGTAGGTCTGAGACTGATGTACCGTGCGGCGAACAAACAGGGACTCAGCGCACCAACAGACCATCTGACCTCAGGGGCCGTTGACCTCACCAGAAAGATCTTCCAGCGCAGTCTGGCCGACCTGCACGGGAGCTATAGAGACGTGGAATCCATGCTCCCGCGCATCCGGATCCCCACTCTGGTGCTATGGGGAGATAGTGATCCCTTTTTCTCGGTGGCTGTCGGTGAGCGCACGGCCAAAGCCATCTCGGGGGCGCGGCTCCATGTGCTGACTGAAACCGGTCACTTCGTACCGGAGGAGCAGCCGGCAGTTGTCGCCCAGGAGTTTCTAACGTTCTTGACGGGGCTGGAGCTTCACTGGAAGTCCTTTGCAAAGCTCACCCGCTAGGATCCTTGCCCGTTCCC
>JBGTMW010000278.1:0-2036 GCA_041743365.1 Gemmatimonadaceae bacterium | reverse complement strand
TGGTGATATCCCGCGGCGCCGACACGGTGCGCCTTCCGATCACCGTCGCGGAGATCGACACGGTATCATCTGCCCGCCTGGTGATGCTCGGCGCCGCCGCGCTCGCCTCCGGGGATGCGGAGCGCGTCGTGGTAGGCCGATCGGTGCCCAATCCCGCCGGCACGTCGCGCTGGTTCCTGCATCCGGGAACGATCGTGCAGGCCACCGGGCGGAGCGGCGCATACACGCGTATCCGGCTCGATGGCGCGCTGGAGATATGGGTGGAGACCGTCGACGTCGCGCCGCTTCGAAGTGAAGTGATGGCTCCGCGTCCCGTGCTTCTCTCCGCGCGCATTGCGCCCGCCGAGGGTTGGGCGGATCTCGTGCTGCCCCTGGGTGAGCCGGTCCCCTTTCTCGTCGAGGAGGGAGAGCGGTCGCTGGTGATGACGCTGTACGGCGTGAAGGTGAGCGTCGATGCGATAGCGTTCCCCCGAAACGACTCGCTCATTCGCACGGTGCGCGCGACGCAGGTCGCGAACGATCGCGCCGAGGTCAGGGTGAATCTCGACAGCCCGGCGTTCGGTTATCAGACGCTCTGGGAGAATGGGCGACTGATCCTGCGCGTGCGGCGGACACCGGTGGTTGATCGCGCGATGCCGCTGCGCGGTCTTGTCATTGCGGTGGACCCGGGGCATCCACCGATCGGAGCGACCGGGCCCACGGGTTTGTACGAGGGAGATGCCGTGCTCGAGATCGGGCGCCGGCTGCGCGCGATGCTCGAGGCGCGCGGCGCGACCGTGGTGATGACCCGTACCACTCCGGACCCCGTCCCGCTCGGCGACCGTCCGATCATCGCGCGGCGCGCCAACGCACATGCATTCGTGTCGATTCACCTCAACGCGTATCCTGACGGCGTGAATCCCTTCGTCGCGAGCGGAACGGGCACCTACTTCTTCTTCCAGAACAGCGAGCGGCTCGCGCGCGCGGTGCAGCGCGGGATGCTGGCGGAGATGGGGCTGCTCGACGTGGGGGTGTTCCAGCAGAGCTTCGCCGTGGTTCGCAACAGCTGGATGCCGTCGGTGCTTGCCGAGGGTGCTTTCCTGATGATTCCGGAGCAGGAGGCTGCGCTGCGGACGCCGGCGTTTCAGGATTCCTACGCGCGCGGCGTGGTCGAGGGCCTCGAGAGCTACTTCCGGTCGCTGGGCAACGCGCCGTGATGACGTCGTCGGCCCGCGTCGCGGTTTCGCTGTGCGGCATCGCGCTCATCTCGCTCGCCGGCAACGCGCACGCGCAGGTTTCGCCCGACGTCCGGTGGCGCACGATTCACACCGAGCACTTCCAGGTGCATTTCTCGCCGGGGCTCGAGGAGAACGCGCGGCGCGCCGCCGTGAATGCGGAGCGTGCGTATGCGCAGCTCGCCACGGAGCTCGTTCCGCCACGCGGTCCGCTGGACATCGTCATCGCCGACAACGTGGACTTCACGAACGGGTACGCGACGCCATTTCCGACCAACCGGATCGTCATCTACACGCATCCGCCGATCTCCGCCTCGTCGCTCCGCTTCTATGATGAGTGGACGGCGCTGGTGATCACCCACGAGCTGGTGCACACCTTCCAGCTCGATCGCGCGCGCGGATGGTGGCGCTTCGCGCAGCGGATCTTCGGGCGGAATCCCGCGCTGATGCCTAACGCGTACGTGCCCGCCTGGCTCACCGAAGGGCTGGCGGTCTACTACGAGTCGAAGCTCACGGGCTCGGGGAGGCTCGAGGGAAGCGAGCACGGGATGATCGCCCGCGCCGCGGCGATCGCGGGCACCGCCCCCGGAGTCGCCGACCTGAGCCTCGCGACTTCGCGCTATCCCGGCGGCCAGTCTGCATACGCCTACGGCTCGCTGCTCGTGGAGCATCTCGCGCGCACGCGCGGACCCGAGCATGTCGGCGAATTCGTGGAGCGATTGAGTCGCACGCCTCTTCCGTTCTTTCTCAATCGTGCATCGCGGCGGACCTTCGGGATTTCACTTGAAGACGCGTGGCGCGAGCTCCAGGACTCGCTCACGG
>JBGTMW010000277.1:0-2362 GCA_041743365.1 Gemmatimonadaceae bacterium | reverse complement strand
GCTGCTCCTCGTGGCGCCGCTCGCGCCGGACAATGGCGTCGAACAGACGCTGGAGGCCGTTGCAACGCTGAAGCACCGCGTGAGCATCGACATCGTGGGGCAGGGGCCCGCCGAGGCGCGCTATCGCGCCCTGGCCGAATCAATGGGCCTGACGGGACGCGTTCGCTGGCATCCACCTCTCGACGACGAGGCTCTCGTCGATCTCTGCCAGAGGGCGACAGCGCTGGTCCTTCCATCCCTGCGCGAGTGGGTTCCGGCGATAGCAGTTCAGGCGCTGCTCTGTCGGACGCCAGTTGTGGCCTTCGATTTCGGCGGTGTCACGGACGTGATTCACCACGATCGCACCGGCATCCTTGTTCCGCCCGCAGACACCCTCGCATTGACGCGAGCTCTCGACGCTCTCCTTTCACGATCCGACATGGGCGCCAACCTGGGAGAGGCCGGGCGCATTTACGCGCTGGCGACGTTCGCGCCGGAGTCAGTGGCCCGCCGCTTCGCCGGGATCTATCGACAGGCACTTGCGGCGACCCAGCCGTAGGGCGCTGCTCGTCGGCGTTCAGGCGCTGTTCGCCCTCGCGGTCGCATGGTTCGCGGGACGGACGATCCTTCGACAGTGGACGGAGCTCGAAAGTACCCGCCTCACCGTCGCCCCGAGCTGGCCATGGGTAATCCTCGCCTCAGCGATCGTTCTCGCCACGTACCTGCTGCTGGTGGGGCTGTGGGTATTCCACCTACGGGATTGGGGGCATCGACTTGCGTTCGTCGCGGCCGCAAGGATGTGGTTCATCTCCAATCTCGGCCGCTATATCCCGGGGAAGATCTGGGGGCTAGGGACCCTCGCGGTGATGGCGGAACGGAGGGGGCTCCCGGCGGTGGCTGCGCTCGGCTCGTCGATCCTCGTGATGCTGATTGGGATGGTGGCCGGCCTGGCGGTCGTGCTGGTCACCGGAGCGGGAGTGGTCGATGCCGTGCTTCGGGAGCACGGCGTGTCGGTTCCGCGCGGGGCGGTGCCCCTCACGGTCGGATTGGCCATCGTATGGCTCGCGGTCGCGCCGGTGCTCCTGCCTGCACTTGGAGGCGCTGTAGGGCGACTGATGGGGAAGCCGCCGGTGCTTCCCCGACTGCCTGCGTCATCGGTATGGATGGTTGCCGCCGCGACAGGGCTGTCGTGGCTTCTCTATGGTGTGGCGTTCCAGATCTTCGCTGTCGGAATACTCGGACGCAACGCTGGCGGCACCGCTGCCTACGTCGCAGTTTACACCGCGTCGTATCTGGCCGGTCTCATCAGTCTGATACCAGGCGGCCTCGTCGTGCGTGAGGGGGCGCTGGTAATCGGCCTGCTTTCTCTGGAGCTCGTCACGGCTCCCGAGGCTGCGCTGCTCGCTGTAACGTCGAGAATCTGGATAACCGTGCTCGAGGTTCTGCCGGGAGTTGGTTTCCTCATGACCGGTGCCCGGGAGCTGCCGCAACCAACCCCTTCCGGACCGAGACCGTGAAGCGAACCGATCGCCACCGACTGCGCACTCCGACAGCTCGTGACTGACCGTGCGCTCGTCATAGTCCCGACGTACAACGAACGGGCGAACATTGCGAAGCTCGTCGAGATCACCCTCGCGCAGGATGAACGGCTGGACGTCCTCGTTGTCGACGATGGGTCACCCGACGGTACGGGTGCGCTCGTGGACGAGATTCGGCTCTCCGAGCCGCGGCTGAACGTCCTGCACAGGCCCTCGAAGCTGGGCCTGGGGACAGCGTACCTGGCGGGCTTCAAGTGGGCGCTCGATCGAGGATACGCCTACGTTTTCGAGATGGACGCGGACTTTTCCCATGATCCGGGCCACCTTCCCGCGTTCCTGGCCGCGATCGAGGGGGCGGATCTCGTCCTTGGCTCACGATACCGGAACGGCAAGGTCACGGTCGTCAACTGGCCGATCGCGCGGCTGATGCTGAGCTATTCGGCGAACGTCTACGCGAGGGCCGTAACCGGGCTGCAACTGTTCGACTCCACGGGCGGGTTCAAGTGCTTTCGTCGGGAAGTACTCGAGGCGATCGATCTAAACGCAGTCCGATCAAACGGTTATGCGTTTCAGATCGAGATGAGCTTCAGGGCGTGGAAGGCTGGCTTCAGGATCGTTGAGATTCCGATCGTGTTCACGGACCGGAGCGAAGGCGAGAGCAAGATGTCGCGTCGGATAGTTCGCGAAGCCGTCTGGATGGTATGGCGGCTCAGGTGGTGGTCGATCACCGGGAAGCTCTGACCAGGGGGACCACGCATGACACGATTTGCCAGGGCTGCGAGACTTCCAGCGAGCCGTGAGTTCTGGAAAATGAACGGGTCGGGCAATGACTTCGTCGTGTTCGA
>JBGTMW010000276.1:0-2212 GCA_041743365.1 Gemmatimonadaceae bacterium | reverse complement strand
GCGAGGCCGAGCGCGAGCGCGCCCCCCGTGCACGTCAGGGCAAACCGCCTCCATCTCATGACACGCGGACCTTCGGTCGCTTGCTCAGGTCGTGCAGGAACTGATCTATTCCGCGATCAGTTAGCGGATGGACGAGCAGCGATCGAAGAACGTCGGGGGTCACGATCGCGCCGTGCGCGCCGGCGAGCGCGCACGCGGCAAACTGCTCGGAGCCACGCGGATGGCCAGCGATAATGTCGCATTCGGTGCCGTTCCCGTCGAAGATCGCGCGAATCTCGCCTATTGCGTCTTCGCTCCGCAGCCCGATTTCCTCGAGCCGATCCAGGGAGACGGTCAGCATGGTGACGCCGAGCTTCGCCGCCAGGATGGCCTGTGCCGAGTTGAAGATCAGGGTAGCGCCGACGCGGATTCCCTCGGCCGTGAGCCGACGCAGCGCCGGGACCGCATCCTCGACGAGCGGGATCTGGACCACGATGTTGTCGCACAGCTTCGCCAGGTCACGTGCATCCTGATACATGTCCTGTGCACTCACGGAGCTCACCATCGCGCACACCGGTACCGCGGCCGTGCGGCAGATCTCCGCCAGGATTCCCGGTCCGTCATCGCTCGACTCCGCTGCGCTCAGGGCCAGTGGTGAAATGACTATCGCATCGACGAGATCGGCGGCCGTGGCCCAGCCAATGTCGTCGAGCGACGTGCTGGCCAGAAAGATCTTCATGCGGATGGGAAGTATAGGTTGGCTGGATACTCGACGCGCTCGAGGAAAAGCGCGTGCGGCGGGGCGGGGGCCGAGACCCCGCTGTTGTCCTTGGCGTCAAGGAGCTCGTTCATCGCATCGCGCTCCCGGCGCCCGGTCGCGATGTCCACCATCGTCCCGACGAGGAAGCGCACCATGTGATGAAGGAATCGATTCGCCCCGATCTCGAACACGACTCCGTTGGGGCGGTCGTTCCAGATGGCGTGCGCGACGGTGCACCGGTGATCGTCCCCCTCCGGCGCGGTGCCGCGAACCGCAAATGCGCGGAAGCCGTGGGTGCCGAGGAGGGAGCGTGCCGCCGCATCGAGCGACGCACGCTCCAGCGGGCGCGCGAGGGCCCACTCGTACGGCCGTCGGAACGGGGAGTGCGCTCCGTCATCCGTACCAATGTAATAGCTGTATCGACGGCCCGTGGCGCTGTAGCGGGCATGGAATTCATCGCGCATCTCGTGGGCCGACGCCACCCAGATATCCGGGGGAAGCAGGGCATTGAGCGCGCGCCGAATCTCCGGGGCGGTCCACCGGTCCCGGAGCCGGACACCCGCGGCCTGACCTCGCGCGTGGACCCCAGCGTCCGTACGGCCGGCACCGAGAACCGGAGTTCGCTCCCCGCACAGCCGGTGAAGGGTGTCTTCCAGAGCGCCCTGCACCGTGCGCTCCCGGGGCTGGCGCTGCCACCCGGCGAAGCGGCCGCCATCATATTGAACGACGAGCTGCACCGCGTGGTCCGGCATCGCGTGAAAGTAGGCGCGCGCACTCGGCGGCGGCAAGCACCGCCTGAGCGCGCCGATTGACTTCGATCAACCGGCCCTCGACATTTGGCGACTCACGCGGCTCGCGTGCGCCGCCGTTCTTCCTCCTGATGCCACCCCGCACACTTGCCTCCCTTGCGCACGCTCTCAGCGTCGCGCCGGATCTCGACGCAGCCCTCGTCGCCCTCGGCGAGGGACTCGCCGAGGTCGATCGCTCAGCGCACATCGCCCTGCTCAGGTTCGACGGCAGGCGCGAGATGCTGCGCGAGCGGCTGACGCCGAGTGGGGGCGCAGTCGACCGCACTGCCGTCGAGACGACCTTCGACCACCTGCCGGGCCCGGTGAGAATTGCCGTGGCCGGCGGCGGCCAATTCGTGGACCTCGGGGAGCGCTCGGAGGAGTACGCTCGCCTGTTCGGGCTGCGGTCGATCGCCGACGGAGGATTGCTCTCGCTGCGCGGCATCCGGTACGAGGGCGGCCTCGCCGCGGTGGTGGCGCTGTACGAGCCGAAGAAGTTCTTCGGGACCCGCGCGTCGGAGCGGTTCGCGCCGTCGGTCGCGCTGTTCGAGCTGGGCTATCTCCGCTTCGCCGAAAACGAGGCACGGCAGGAGGCGGTCCGCACTTTGGAAGACGTCACCCAGCGGGTCCATGGAGAGTACGTCAAGAAGCTGGCGCGGCTCGAAGCGCAGCTGAGCGAAGCGCG
>JBGTMW010000275.1:0-7350 GCA_041743365.1 Gemmatimonadaceae bacterium | reverse complement strand
GGGCGGGACCAGCCTGACCTGCACGCCCGCCAGAGCGGCCGCGCCGGCCATCTCCCAGTGGACGATGTGCGCCTCGGCGTCGACGAGAATCTCCGTGCCCGGTCGCGAATGGAGCCAGATGGCAGCCTGGTTCGCCATCGTGCCCGTGGGGAAGAAGAGTCCTCGCTCCTTTCCAAGCAACGCGGCGACGCGCTGCTCCAGACGCTGCACCGTAGGATCGCCATCCAGCACATCGTCGCCGACCTCGGCGTCGGCCATCGCTCGACGCATCGCCGGCGTCGGGCGCGTCACGGTGTCACTTCGCAGGTCGATCGGCATGCGCCTAAACATGACCCGCGGCGAAGACGCCGGAAAGTCGGGTCCTTGGCGTTGCAGCTCGAGGACGCAGGTGAAGGCGGCAGGTGGCAGGCGAAGCCGACAGCCCTCGGCCGCGGGCCGCGGAGCCGCTCGCGGCTCGGGGGCTGGGCTGCAAAATCGAGCCGATAGCCCAGCTAGCTGCTGGCCACAAGCCGCGAGCGAATCCGGGGCAGGAAGAACGGAAGGGTGATGATGAAAGTCGCGGGCGACAGCAAAACCGGGACGAGACGGAAGTCGGCCGTGCCCCGTTGTATTTCCGGACTTCCGCCCCTGCTCCGGCTGAAGCTCGCGGCCACGCGCTACAGTCTCGCCCCGCGACCGCAGGCTACGCGAGCATCAGCGCGAAAACGGTTACGGACGCGGCGGAGGCGTGACGACGGGTCTGTTGACGATGACCGTCTCGGGCTTCGTCGAGACGGTGGGTGCTCTCACCGTGTCCTTGCGCGTTCCGATGTCGATGTCGACGGTGGGCGTCGTGGCCTCGTAGCTGCCATCCGGATTCTGCTTGCAGGCTGCGGTCGAGAGGAGGACGAGCGCGGCCACGGCGGCGAATGAGCGCATTCTGTGATTCTCCGAGAGGTGGATCCCTCCAGACAAGGCAACCTTCGAGCCAGATGTCAGGCTTCGAATGTCTCGCGCTGGTGGCGCCGCACGCGACGCAGTTCGGCCACCTGCGCGACCTCCCCGCCAAGGATGAAGATCGTCGCGGCATAGTAGACCCAGATCACCAGAATCACGCCGGCGAGGATCGTACCGGTGTACAGCGAGCCGGGACTGAAGCGCGACATGTACATGGTGAACACGTTCTTCGCGATCTCGAAGCACGTGCTGGTGAACATCGCCGCAATGAGTGCGGTCTGCCAGCGGATGCGGCGGAGGGGGAGATACTTGTACAGCGCGAAAAACATCAGGAGGATGAAGGCGAACGCCAGCGCCCGTCCCACCGAGTACTCCAGTCGTCCCATCAGCTCCTGGCGAAGGCCGATCTCGGAGAGCACCGCGACGCCGCGCGACGTCGCCGCAGCGAGGTAGGCGCTGAGGGTCGTGTATGCCGCGACCAGAACGGTCGCCACCACCGTGATCTTCGCATCGAAGATCTTTCCCTCGATGATGCCGCGATCGGCCTCGATGTCGAACACCTCGGCGAGCACCGTGCGCAGCGACCCGAAGAGCCTCGTCGAGAACCAGATGAAGGTGATCGCGCTGATGAGCCCCACGCGGTCGCCCGAGTTGCGCACATCGCTGATGATGCGGCGGATTATCGAGTCCGGCCCCTGTGCCGTGGGCAGCAGACGATCGATGAGCGCTCCGACTTCCGCCGACGACGCGTCGTTCGACTTGTTGAGGAGGTAGGCGAGGCCCGTGCCGAGGAGGAGCAGGAAAGGGATCGCGGCCAGCAGGATGTTGAACGCGATCCCGCCGGCGAGAAAGAAGATGTTGTCCTCACCGGCGTTGTCCCACACGCGCTTTGCATAGTCCCGGAGGGACCAGCTGAACCGGACGAGGAGGGGGCGCCTGGGCATCGAGCGCGCGGTCAGCGTCCGCCGCGCGCGCGACTATTCAGTGGGCGTACGGGCGCGCGCGGACCGGGCCGTGTCGCCCCGAGGACGTGTCCGCGCGACGGAGGCACCCGCATCGTACGATGCCTTCGTCTCGGCGATTCGGCGCTCCAGGTCCTCGCGAGCCTGATGCGCGGCATCGCGGCCTGCCTGGACCGCCTGCGTCACCTGCTGTCGCTTCAGCTCGACGACCTGCCGGGCGCTGTCGATCCGCTCCTCTACCTGCTGACGCGCCTCATGGAAGCGGTCGTTCACCGTCTCCGTCAGGTCCTCGGCCACGCCCTGCGCTGCGTCCCGGACCCGCCGGGCACCACGCTGGAGCTCGCGCCGGATCTCCTCGCCCGATCTCGGCGAGAAGAGAAGCGCGACCCCCGCGCCCAGGGCAAGGCCGAGGAGGAACGACCCCGTGCTCCCATCGGTCTTCTCGATCACCACGTACGGCTCGTCTTCGTCGAAATGATACTCACGCATCGCTTTTACCTCGCTCCCGATCAGCATGCCTACTCGCGGGGCGGTCCATCCGCTCACCGCGCTCGCCCGGACTTCGCCTTCCCCTTCGGTTTCGCCTTCGGTTTCGATTTCGCGGGCGCCCTCGCGACCGCGGCCTGCGCCTGCTTCTTCAATACTGATGCAGGGGGCGCGCCGCGACGCCCATCATCGTTGCTCGACCCACGGAATATCGCGGTAATCTCCGCCTCCACATCGGCCGGGGTCACGCCGAGCAGCTTCGCCGTTCGAAGCGGATCGCCGTCGGTCGAGGCGAAGGTGCCGAGCAGCAGCTTGCGCCTCGCGTCGGCGATCGATGACCCCACCTGGATGGTCATGGACCCCGCGTTCTCGCTACTCAGCCGAATGTGCCTCGGGGTGATGTCTTCCGCCCCGATGGTCGTGCCGCGCGTCATGATGACCGCGCGCTCCACGGCGTTCTTCAGCTCACGGACGTTTCCCGGCCAGTGGTAGGCGAGGATCCAGTCCCATGAGCCCGCGTCGAACCCGGTGACCTTCTTGTTGTTCTCGCTCGCGAACCGCGCAAGGAACTCGTTGGCTAGCAGCTTGATGTCGCCAACGCGCTCCCGGAGTGGAGGAAGGAAGATCTCGACGACAGCGAGCCTGTAGTAGAGATCCTCCCTCAGGTCGCCATCGGCAATGGCCTGCTGAAGGTCGCGGTTGGTGGCCGCGACGATCCGGATGTCTACCGGGAACTCCTTCTTGCCGCCGAGGCGCCGCACCGTCCGGGTCTCGATGGCGCGAAGCAGCTTCACCTGAATGTCGGGCGCCATCTCGGCGACCTCGTCGAGGAACAGCGTCCCGCCGTGGGCCATCTCGAACGCGCCGGCCTTCTCGTTGGTGGAGCCGGTGAAGGCACCCTTCTCGTGTCCGAACAGCTCGTTCTCGAGGATGTCCTTGGGCAGGGCAGCGCAGTTGAGCGCCATGAAAGGGCCCTTGACCCTCTCGCTCTTGGAATGCATGGCGCGGGCGACGAGCTCCTTGCCAGTCCCGGATTCTCCGAGGATCAGGACGCTCGCGGTCGATGGCGCGACAGCCTCGATCATCTGGTAGACCATACGCATCGCCTCCGAGTGCCCGGTGAGCTCACCGTAATGCGTGAGCCCTTCGAGCTTCGAGGCGAGCTCGCGGTTCCTCTGGTGCAGGGCAAAGCGCTCCAGCG
Organism: Gemmatimonadaceae bacterium; assembly: GCA_041743365.1. Taxonomy (GTDB): domain Bacteria; phylum Gemmatimonadota; class Gemmatimonadetes; order Gemmatimonadales; family Gemmatimonadaceae; genus JANPKQ01. The sequence goes on along the minus strand of JBGTMW010000275.1, from coordinate 3,765 downwards.
CCTTCGGGATCAGGGCCTTGAGCCGGTTCAGCTTCTCGGCGTTCAGCGGCTTCTCGATGTAGTCGTAGGCGCCCTGTCGCATCGACTGGACGGCCGAGTCCACAGTGGCTTGCCCTGTGATGATGATGCACTCGGTGGGGATGTCGCGCTGTTGAAGCTCCTTGAGGAGACCGATGCCATCGAGCTTGGGCATCTTGAGGTCGGCTAGGATGACGCCGTAGCTCTCCGCGTTCAGCCGCTCTATGGCGCGCTGCCCGTCGAGCGCGATCTCCACCTCGTAGCCCTCGTCGGTCAGGATCGCGCTGAGCCCATCGGTGATCGAGCGCTCGTCGTCGGCGATCAGGATCTTCGGTTTTGGAATGCTATCGGCACCCATCATCCCTTTGGTCTCGAGGGAAAGGATATCATGATGCCGTGCGGGAGCGTATCGAGCTGAATGCCCGCCCGCGTCACCGCATCGGCGATTTCATAAGCCAGCGAAACGGGCCCGCCGACGTTGCCTGCAATGTAAACCCGTGGCGGACTCTCCGTACCGAGCCGGCAGACCACCGCCCTTCCCCCCTCTATCGCGCCGAGCAGCGCTGCCGTGACGGCGAGCCGGATCGCCGTCCCGTGGACCTCCGTCTCCAGAACACCCGACTGCATCGGCACGTCCATCTCGACGGATCCCTTGTCAGGGGCTCCGCGAAGCAGCGCGGTGAGCCACCCGAGGAGGGTCCCGAGGTCCGCGCGTGCCGGCGGGGGCCTGAAGAGGGAGATGAGTGCATCGACCTGGCCGCTAAGCACCTCGACCTGGGCCGCCGCCACGTCGGCGAACGAGGCGACCGGAGACGCGCCGCCTGAGCGGGCCGACCGGCTCCGGACTACCTCCACGTTCACCGCGACAGCGTTGAGGGTGTTCCTGATTTCGTGCGCGACCTGCTCGGTCAGGCGCTGAAGAACCGCAAGCCAGAGTGCCGAGAGATGATCGTCGTCGCTCATTCTCCCGCGTCGGGATCATCCGGTGCCGCCACGACGTCGGGCCCCTGCCCGGGCAGCGGCAGGTGGCGTTCCGGCGCGCGGACATACCGCTCAACTGCATCGGCGGTCCCGCCTATGGCCAGCTGCGAGAAGAGGAACTCGAACTTCTCGTCGTAGGCGCGTCCGAGCTCGGCCCTCACATCCTCCGGGAGGTCCCAGAGCCTTCGCTTGAAGGGGCCGAGCGCCTTCTTCCGCGTCTTGTAGAAGAACTGCTCGTCCGTGTCCTTCGCCTTCCGCTCCTCCGCGTCGTTTGTCCGCAGCCACTCGTAGATCTCCTCCCGCATTGGCAGCGGGAGGTGGTTGTACAGCATGTTCTGGAAATTCGTCGCGAGATGGATCTCGGATGTCTCGACGCGCGGGAAGTTGTTGAAGGCGGTGTCGGGCAGCGTGGAAGCGCCATGCTGCACCGCACCCGCAAGCCCGTATTCCTTGCGCGCGACGCGGGAGAGCTTGTCGAGGGTATCGAAGTCGATGCTCACATCGGCGATGGAGCCGTCCGGAAGGACCACGCCGCCGTGCGAGGTGCCCGACTGCACGCTGATCTTGGAGAGGCCTGGCATGCCCCTGGCCTGCTTCGCGAGCGTGCGGTTGAAGCCGTCCATGAACGCGCGCAGCTCCTCGACGGTGCTGTTCTCGGTGCCTACTTCGCCGATCTCGCCGCCGATGGAGATCGTGACACCCTTCGGCTCGAGGCTGCGAACGTAGCGGACGATCTCGACCGCCGTCTCGTAGTTCGCTCTCTGCTGCTCATCGAGAGTCGCGTGGGAGAGATTCACCAGAGTGGACGTGTCCACGTCGATGTTGTAGAACCCGGCGCTGATGGCCTCGAGAGCGAGCTGCTTCACGGCCGCGACTTCGACCTTCGGGTCCACTGCGAACTTCTTCGCGTTCACCTGGAAGTGATCGCCCTGGATGAAGAGCGGGCCGCGGAATCCCTCGCGAAGGGCCGCAGCGAGCATGACCGCGACGTATTCGGTGGGGCGCTGATCGGTGTAGGCGATCTCCGAGCGCGCGATCTCGAGGATGAAGGCGCCGGCCCGAAGGCGGTTCGCAGTGCGGAAGATCGAGCGCGCGGTATCGTACGACATCCCGCGGATGTTCATCGCCGGGACCGTGAAGCCGTGGACTTCGCCGCGTCCGCGAGCGCGATAGAGCTCGTCGATCGACGCTGCCCGGACCCCGACCGCCTGGCCGATTTCCCAGATGACCCAGCGTGCGCGCTCGCGCTCGTCGGCGTCGCCGAAAACAGCCGCGCGAACGAGAGTGTCCATCCGTGGCGAGGCGATCGAGCTCTCCCTCTTCACGGTGACATGGCCATCGGCGACAACGACATCTCCGCCGAAGTGCTCCGTCTGCATCTCGAGCTGTTGCTGCATCGCTGCTCCTCGTCCGATGACCGCGGCGATCTTGCCGGATCGGTTGACTCGTGGGCGCCGTCGAGCGCGCCGCGGCATGGCGGCGCGTGACGGATCCGGGGATCCGTGAAATGAGTCGGCCGGGGTTGAAGGTCACCCGGTTCGGGGCGCCTCGCAAGAGACGGCGCGCCCTATTACGTCAGATAACGTGCCGCGAATCCGGACGGGGAAGCGTGTCCCACTCGCGACGCGCCTCCTCGGAACCGGGCCGCCCCATCATGGCGTAGGTGAACTGCTTCCCCAGCTCCACGCCGGGTTGGTCGAGCGGGTTGACGCCGTACAACGTACCCGCGTAAATGGTCGCGATCTCGAAGAGCATCATGAGCTCGCCAACGTGGTGCGGATCGACGCGATCCAGCGTGATCGTGAGGTTGGGGCGCCCCCTTTTTGCGAGCGCTCCGGCAGTCGCCTGGCGCTCGATATCGAGTAGCTCGCCCAGGGTCTTCCCGCCGAGATAGCCGAGCTCACGCACGTCGGGATATACGTTCGGTATCCGCAGGTCGCCCTCCCGATCGCCGGTCGCGATGAACGTCACGGTCTTGTCGGTGGGGCCTTCCATGAAGAGCTGAACCTGGCTGTGCTGATCCGTCGCGCCGAGCGCTGCTACCGGCGTCGGCCCCACAGAGGTCCCGTCAGGCTTGATCTTTCCCAGGCTCTCGGCCCAGAGCTGCACGAACCACGCTGCGATTTCGCGCAGCGCGTCCGCGTAGGGCATCATCACGTGGATGTGCGCACCGGCGCGATTGTCGGCGAGCCACTGGAGCATCGCGAACGCGCCCGCGGGGTTCCGTGTGAGGTCACCCGTCGCGCAGCGCTCGACCATCGCCAGCGCTCCCTCCAGGATGGCGGCCGTATCGACGCCGATCAGCGCGGCGGGAAGCATGCCGACGGGGGTGAGCACGCTGAATCGCCCGCCGACGTTCGCGGGAATGTCGAGCGCGGGGATTCCCTCCCGCTCGGCGATGGGCCGGAGCGCCCCCTGGCGCGGATCGGTGATGAAGACCAGATGGCGCGCGAGATCGAGTCCCGCCGTCGTGCGAAGGCGCTCGTGGACGATGAGGTACTGCGCCATCGTCTCGGCCGTCCCGCCGGATTTCGATGTGATGATGAACAGCGAACGGGCGAGATCGAGCTGCTCGAGAAGGGCGGATATCGTGCGCGGGTCGACGTTGTCGAGGACGTGGAGGCGGGGAAGACCGCCCCGGGACCGATCGTCGAGCAGGTTCCACATCGGGGGCCGGAGCGCGCTGCGGATCGCGATCGGCCCCAGGGCGGATCCTCCGATGCCGAGCACCACGACGTCGGTGTACATGCCGCGGCGCCCCTCGGC
>JBGTMW010000274.1:0-4602 GCA_041743365.1 Gemmatimonadaceae bacterium | reverse complement strand
GTGCATCTCCTTGAACGGGGATGCGGCGAAGATGACTGGAGTGGCCTCGGCGGGGGGTGGATCAAGCTCGTGAGAATCTCACCCCATCCGGTGGATCAACCTCGTGAGAATCACTGGATCAAGCTCGTGGGAAATGACATCTTTCAGTCGTTGTCTTTCAGTTTCGTTGTCTTTCAGTCGTTGTCTTTCAGTCGTTGTCTTCTGTCCGTTCGCTTCCACGATTCCGCGGTCATTCAGCCCGTGGCCCCGTTCTCCGGGTTGTGCGCCGCGACTTTCGCTCTTGCACTTATCCGCGTTATTCCGCGCTAATCCGCGGCCGGTTTGCCTTGACCACAAACCCTCCCCACCCCGAAGCCTGCCTTCCGCGGCGCGGGGCCCTGACCGCAGGCCCCGCGGCGAATTTCCTCGAGCGGCACGAGGAGCGGAAAGCATCTTGAGCGGGAAACGGAGTGAACCGTCATCGATCCACAGTGCACGGTAGTCAGGCGCCCCTGTTCACTGTGAACTGTTTACTGACGACTGTCCACTCCGTTTTCCGCTCCCTCCCTCACGGATTGGCCGGCGTATTCGGGTTCGTGGACCGCTCCGCCAGCGGATACGGCAGGTACGCAACCTTCGCTTCGGCAATCCTTCCGAACCGGCGTTGATCTGCCCAGCGAAGCCCGAGGGCGAAGAGAGAGTACCTTCGCTGCCGGTAGATCTCATCCAGGACGGCCTGCTGCGTGGGCAGGTCGACGATTGTCCTCTGCGGCAGCCCGGCTCGCACTCGTACCACGTTGATCTCGGCTATCGCCTCCGCCAGCCGGACAGGTGTTCCCCGCGCGTATGCCTCGGCGCGGATGAGACTCAGCTCATCCTGGGTGAACAGCGGGATCGGCGTGGCGTCGGTGAGATACACGTTCGTCCTCACGAGGCTGGCGCCGCCGAAGGCGCTCATCGCCGTGGTCGTGGTGTTCGCATCGACGCGGGTGTCTCCCGGCTCCGCATCCGTCCGGTAGCTCGCTATCGCGCCGAAGTACTGGATCCCGTGGAACGGGTCGCGGAGCGGGTTGCGGTCGAGCGCCGTGAAGGCGACCACCGATGTCGCCGAGCCCGGAACCTCGTTGGCGAACGCGAGGGCATCCGCGTAGTTGCCGGCGGCGAGAGAGTAGCGCGCCTGCATCGCGCGAGTCGTGTTGAGGAGATCGAAGCCGGGCGCGAGAATCGTCCCGGTGAACTCCGTGCTCAGCGGCGTTCCCGTCGCATCGGTCCTCGCACTGGCGAGCAGGCTCAGGATCTCGGCCAGCACCGTCGCGCGATCGGCGAATGACGGCTGCGCGACGTTGTCGATGGGGATCGCCTGGAAGGCCTCTATCAGGCGGCCGAACGCGATCGCCTTGTGCAGCTTCGCGAGAGCCAGGACTCCGGCGCGGGTGCCGGGCGCGAAGCCGACCCTGTCGATGTTGTCGATGATGTCGTTCGACGACTTCACGACGGCGTAGTTCTTTACCCACAGGTCCAGAACCTCGAAGTTGGTCTCCTCGATGACCGTGTTGGCACTCGGCGTCGGGAACCGCTGGAGGTCGCGCGTCTGCGACTGCGTGGCGTTGGTGTTGCCGAGCTCCCCGGAAACGATTCCGGGAATGAAGATGCTTTCCTCGAGGGCGTTGCCGGTGCGACCCTGCACTCCGATGGCGAGCGCGCGGATGCCGGCCGCCGTGGTGAGAACGCCGGCTTCCGTTGCGGCGTTCGGGTTGGTGACGTTCAGGTCGCAGGAGCTCATCGCCGCGACGGCCAGGAACGCCGCAATGCTGCGGGACATGATGCGGATCCGGTTGTTGGATGTCATGGTCGGCGGCTCGCGTCAGAAGGTAGTGGTGACGCTGAGCCCAATGCTGCGCGGGATCGGCACGGTCGCGAAGCTGAAGCCGCGCACGAGCGTGCGTTGCGCGCCGGCGTTCGTCTCCGGGTCCCAGCCGGTGTAGTCGGTCCAGGTTTTCAGGTTGCGGCCGATCAGGCTGACCTGCGCACCCTCGGCGCGCAGCAGGGTCGCGAAGCGGGCCGGCAGGTTGTACGTCACCGACAGCTCGCGAAGCTTCGTCCATGATCCGTCCTCGATGTACTCCTCGAAGATTCCGCGGCGCGCGAGGAAGAAGCCCCGCGGCACGTCACCGATCAGCTCCGCCCCGTACGCCTTTCCGGTCCCGAACGCGGGCGTCTCGAGCAGACGGCGATCGAAATTGAAGATGTCGCCGCCGCGCACTCCGTCGAACTGGATGCGGAACGACAGTGATCGCCCGACGCCGACCTCGTTGATGAACGCCCAGTAGGAGTCCGGGTTGGGATCGCCGATTATCTGGCGCTGGGCAGCGATCGCGGGAATGCCGGTGATCGCACCGGAGGCATCCTGGATCGGGACGCCGGCAGAAGTGAGGATCTGCCCCTCGGCGTTGCGCACGTAGGTGGTGCCGAAGAAATGGCCCGGAGCCTCGTTCTCCGCCACGCGGATGATGTTGAAGCTTTCAGGGATGAAGAACGCGCCCCCGTCGCTGAGCTTCGTGACCACCGGATTGTTCGTCGCGGCGGTCACCGTGGAGCTCCAGGTCACCGTCGGCCCGCGAAGGTTGAAGGTGCGGAGCAGCAGCTCGAGCCCCTGGTTCTCCAGCTCGCCGACGTTGGCAAGCTGGCTCGTGAAGCCGGATGACGGTGTCACGGTCTTCGGAAGAATCAGGTCGGTGACCTTCTTGTCGAAGTAGGTGAGCTCGATGCCGACGCGGCCTCCGGCGAGCTCCAGGTCGGTACCCACCTCCAGCTCGCGGGCGCGTTCCGGCTTCAGTCCCTGGTTCCCGCGCCGGGGGCTGTTGACGACCCCGGATCGGTCACCGCTCTGTTCGAAGACGTAGTTGGAAAGCCGGTCGAAGCTCCCGGCGGGCTGCCCGCCGGAATACCCATAGCCGGCGCGAAGCCGAAATGTGTTCGCCACTCCGGCAAGCCGATCCCAGAAGCCATAGTCCGAGAGGTTCAGCGCCGCGCCGACCTTCGGGAACAGCTGCTGGCGCTCGTCGGCCCCGAACGCGGATGAGGCATCGGAGCGCAGCGATGCGGTCAGGAAGAGACGCTCGTCGATCCCGATCTGTTCCTGTCCGTAGAACCCGAGCGTTCGCCGCTCATCTCTCACTTCGTTCCCGAACTGGGTGCTTCCCTGGAGCGTCTCCGTGAGCAGCGCGAGGTTCTCCGCACGCGCCGTCACGATGTTGAACTCCTGCTGCTGCCAGTTCACCCCGGCGCCGTGCGTGAGCCTGACCCGCGATCCGATGTCGGTCACGTAGCTCACATCGAAATCCGAGTTCAGCAGCCGCGCGCGATCGGTTGCGGAGATGGCGAGCCCTGTCGCGAAGGATGGCGCCGACGATCCGCGGGGAATGAACAGCCGCGCGTTCTGGGTATAGCCGTCGTAGCCGAGCCTGTACGACATCGTCATCCCGTCGATCGGATACGCCGTCAGGTTGAGGCCGCCAATGAAACGGTCGATCTCCTGCGGCGCCCGCCAGTTCGCGATGATGTCGAGCGCATTGGCGCCTGCGAATCCCTGCGGATACTGACCTGTGACAGGATCGGGATACAGATTGTAGCTGTTCGGCATAAACAGGAAGCTCGTCAGCACCCCGAGGTTGAACACGAGGCCGCCGTTCGGCGTCAGGTTCGACTCGCTCGTGATGTATGCCGTGCTGATGCCCACCTTGAAGCGGTCGCTGATCGACCGGTCGAGGTTCAGGCGCAGGTTGTGTCTGCGATAATCCGTTCCGCGCAGCACGCCATCCTGGTTTTCCACGGTCCCCGAGACGAAGAACTGCGTTTTGTCATCGCCGCCGGACATCGAGATCGTGCTCGAAAGCCGCCCGGCGTTGCGGAAGATGTCGTCCTGGTAGTCGTAGCGGGTGACCGGATTCCCCGCCTCGTTTATCGGCGCCTCGTTCACCTCGATCCGCCGCTCGACATCGTCCGTCTGGGCAAGGAACCGGACGGTCGTGCGCATGGCGCCGGGACGGCCGCGCTTCGTGAAGATCTGCACGACGCCGTCGTTCGCGCGCGACCCGTACAGGGCGGCTGCGGCGGCGCCCTTCACGATCTCGATGCGCTCGATCTCGTTGGGGTCCAGGTCGGCGAGCCGGTTCGATGAGTAGCCGCCGAGATCGACGAGCTGGTTCGAGCTGTTGTCGACGATCACGCCGTCGACGATGTAGAGCGGCTCGGCGCTGCGGCTGAGCGTGGACAGCCCGCGGATCCGCACGCTCGTTCCGCCACCCGGCGTGCCGGATGCCTGCTGGACGAGGGCGCCGGAGACCTTCCCGGCGAGTGCGGCGTCGATTTGCGGGGCGCCCGACTGTGTCAGCTCATCCCCGTTCACCGTCGCGATCGTCATCCCGAGCGTGGTACGCTCGGTTTCGCCGCGCGCAGCGGTGACGACTACCTCGCTGAGCCGCAGGGGATCGGGGGCGAGGGTGAAATCCTGCGTCAGCGTGCCCGTCGTCTGTTCGAGTGTCTGGCGCGCCGGCCTGTACCCGATCGAGCGGACCAGCAGCACCATCCCGACGCGAGGCGCGTCGATGACCAGGCGGTACG
>JBGTMW010000273.1:0-2954 GCA_041743365.1 Gemmatimonadaceae bacterium | reverse complement strand
CGCGGTGCTGGCGGCGCTCGTCCCCGAGCTGCGCGCTGCCGCGGCACACCCGAGCTTCGTGCTGGAGCTCGATGAGCTGATCGAGTACGAGCGTCGCGACCTGGCGCGAGGACGCTCGTGCACCGAACCGGCGCGCGGGACGGTTCAGGGAATTACACCGGACGCCGAGCTTGTGATTTCCACCGAAGAAGGCAACATCACCGTGAACTCGGGATCTCTCGTTCTCGCGGAGGATTCGTGATTCTCGTCTTCGATGTCGGTAACACGGAGACCACGGTCGGATTGTTCGACGGTGAGACTCTCGCAAGGCACTGGCGGCTGACGACCGAAGCCTCTCGCACCCCGGATGAGCTGGGGCTGATCATAGCGATGCTGCTGCGCGCTGCGGACGTCGACCGCACCGCCGTGACCGGGGCCGCCATCGGCTCGGTGGTACCATCGGTCACCGGGCCGCTGGCCGATGCATGCAATGAATGGCTGGCCGCCCCCGCGGTGATAGTGGATGCCTCGTCGCAGCTTCCCATCGAGGTGGATGTGGACGAGCCACTGACGGTGGGGGCGGACCGCCTGATAAACACGCTCGCGGCGAGCCGGCTGTTCGGGCGCGACACGATCGTCGTCGACCTCGGCACCGCGACCACGTTCGACTGCATTACCGCGAGCGGTACCTTCCTCGGCGGCGTGATCGCACCGGGCGTTCGGACGTCCGCGGAGACGCTCTTTCGGCGGACGTCGAAGCTTCCAGCGACGGAGCTGATTCCGCCGACGCGGGTCATCGGTCGCCGAACCGAGGAGTGCATTCGCGCGGGGATCGTGTTCGGAGCCGCCGATTCGATCGACGGAATCGTTCGGCGAATAAAGGCCGAGTGGCCGGGAGACGCCACACCGTTCGTCGTCGCGACCGGTGGACTTGCCGAGACCCTGATCCCGTACTGCCAGGAGCTGGAGCGCGTCGAGCCGTTTCTCACGCTTCACGGGCTGCGCATGGCGCACGAGCACCTGACTCGAACGCGGGCGGGCTGACTTCCATGCAGGGCAGGGAACGAGGCGGCGCAACAACAACTGGTGGCGCTGCCGGCTACCGCACGCACACGCGCGCTCGAACGCTCGGCTATCGCCTGCTGCCTGGAGAGACGTTCAGCTACCTGTTGCACCTTCGCCCGCGCGAGTGGCCGATAATGGCGGCGCACACCGCGGTCGGATTCATGCTGGCCGTCGGTGTGACGCAGGCAGTCAGCCGCGAGTGGCTTCCGCGGTTCGTGGCAGCCCTCTCGGTCTGGGTGATCTGCCTCAACGGCGGCACGCTCGCGATCAACAGCGCGTTCGACCGCGACAGTGGGGACATCGGCTATCTCGATGCGCCGCCTCCCCCGCCGCGCGGCCTCTTTCGCTTCGGACTTGCGCTGATGGCCGTCGGTCAAGTCGCGGCGTTGCTGCTCCCGCGTGGCTTCGCCGTTGCCTACGCGATCTGCTTCCTGCTCTCGGTTCTCTACAGCGTCCCTCCGTTCCGCTTCAAGGCGGTGGCCGGAATGGATTGGCTCATCAACATGATCGGTTTCGGGACCCTCACTCCGTATGCGGGCTGGGCAGCCACCGGGCTTCCGAGCGGCGAGATGGTCCTGGTGTTCGCGGCTTTCTGTCCCCTCTTTGCGGCGCTTTATCCACTCACCCAGCTGTACCAGTTCGAGGAAGACATGGCCCGCGGCGACCGGACCCTGGCTCTCATGCTCGGGATGCGAGCTAGCCTCTCCGTGGCGATTGCGGCCTCTGGAGTCGCCTTCGCCTGCTTCGCGGTCGCGGCCATGCTGGCGCAGGTGCCGGCCGTGCGCGCGATCCCTCTGGCGCTCTCCGGCGTGATCTGGCTCGGAATCCTCTCACGCTGGTCTGCCCGGTGCGACCGCATGACGGCCGCGCAGCACAAGCGCGGCATGTACGCCGCGCTGCTCGCGTGGGGCGTCACGGATGTGGCGGTTCTGGCGGCCTTCGCTCAGCGGGCTTGAGCGCATCCCGATCGCCGCGGGAGACTCTCAAAATGGCCCGTGGGCGGGCGCCCCTAACCCGGTTCGGCCAAGCGGGTTAAACGGCTGGCGAACGGGACAGCGGGGCAGGGGGCAATATCACAAACGGTTGATTTCGAACAACTTCCGCGTTTCTCGTCGGGCCTTGACGTGAGCGGCCTGGACACGTAGAATTCCGCCGTTAGCACTCGACAGAAGTGAGTGCTATCACTATCCGTCGTCTACACCGTTACCCATTGCAGGAGGGCCGAATATGGCCGCTAAGAATACCCTAGGCGTGAAGGTCAGTCCCCTCGCCGACAGAGTAGTGATCAAGGCACTGGAAGAGACCGAGCAGATGCGCGGCGGGCTTTACATCCCCGACACCGCCAAGGAAAAGCCGCAGCAGGGCGAGATCGTCGCTGTCGGACCTGGCCGTTTCGAGAAGGACAAGCGCGTCCCGATGGACGTCAAGGTCGGTGACAAGGTTCTCTACGGAAAGTACAGCGGCACCGAAGTGACGCTGGACGGCGAGCAGCTCCTGATCCTCAAGGAGTCGGACGTGCTCGCGATCGTCAGCTGACGCTGGTTCTCTCCCAACCGCTCAACATCCTCTGAAGGAAATACACACATGGCAGCCAAGGAACTCCATTTCAACGTCGATGCTCGCGCAGCTCTGAAGCGCGGCGTCGATCAGCTGGCCGAGGCGGTGAAGGTCACCCTCGGACCGAAGGGCCGTAATGTCGTCATCGACAAGAAGTTCGGCGCCCCGACCATCACCAAGGACGGCGTCACCGTAGCGAAGGAGATCGAGCTTTCCGATCCGCTCGAGAACATGGGCGCCCAGATGGTGAAGGAAGTCGCGACCAAGACCTCCGACCTCGCCGGCGACGGCACCACCACGGCCACCGTGCTGGCCCAGGCGATCTTCCGTGAAGGCCTCAAGAACGTCACCGC
>JBGTMW010000272.1:0-8661 GCA_041743365.1 Gemmatimonadaceae bacterium | reverse complement strand
CCGCGGGTGCTTCCGGTGACGAGGGCAACCCTCTGCGAGAGATCGATTTGCATCAGGCAACTTGCGAAAGAACGTTATCGATGTCTGCCGCTGTCCCGCAGGTCGCGGTCAACGCGCCGGGAACGATCCGCTTCATGAGGCCGGTGAGGACGTTTCCCGGCCCCATCTCAACGAAGAGCGCACCGGGGAAGGCGGCGGCGAGGTTTCGAATGAGCCCTGCCCAGCGCACCGGCGAAGTGAGCTGGCGAAGCAGCAGGTCCCCGGCCTCGGCGGCCGACGTGCATGGCTGCTCGGTAACGTTCGAATACACTGGAAAGCTGGGATCCTGAAGGCTCGACGCAGCCAGCGCATCGCGCAGGCCCGGGGCCGATCCCTGCATCAGCGGGGAATGAAACGCGCCGCCCACGTTGAGGCGCAGGGCCCGTTTGGCGCCGGCATCCTTCGCGAGCTCCATCGCGCGCTCGACCCCGGCGATCTCTCCGGACACCACGGTCTGTTCGGCCGAGTTGTAGTTGGCGGGGACGACCTCCCCCGCCTCAACGGTGGCTCGCTCGCAGACGCTTTCGACCGGCTCGCGAAGCTCTCCGAGCAGCGCGGCCATCGCGCCGGGCCTCCGTTCTCCGGCCTCGTGCATCAACTCTCCACGCCGGCGCACGAGCGTGACCGCGTTTGCCAGGGTCAGGGAATCGGTGGCCTCGTACGCCGTGAACTCCCCCAACGAATGACCGGCGGCGGCCCGAACGTGGGGACCGAGGCTGTCGCGTGAAACCGTCCAGGCGGCGATGCCATGCACGAGGAGCGCTGGCTGGGCGGTATGGGTGGCACGCAGCTCGTCGGCGGTTCCCTCGAAGCAGGTTCGGCTCAGCGGCATTCCGAGCGTCTGGTCCGCTTCCTCGAACACGGCCTTTGCGGCGGGAAACGCCGCGGCCAGGTCCTTCCCCATGCCGGGGTGCTGTGCACCCTGTCCCGGAAAGAGCAGAATCACATCCATGGTCAGAACCGGACAACCATCGACGCCCAGGTGAACCCGGCGCCGAACGCGACGAAGAGGACCGTCGATCCGACCTTGACCCGCCCCATCTGGATCGCCTCGTCGAGGGCGATCGGAATGGACGCTGACGACGTGTTCCCATAGCGGTCCACGTTGATGAACACCTTGTCCATGGGGATGTTGGCGTGCTTTGCGGTGGCCTCGATTATCCGGACGTTCGCCTGGTGCGGGATCAGGAGGTCGATGTCCGCGCCCGTCATGCGTGCGCCGTCGAGCGCACGATCCGCGGCCTCGGCCATCGAGCGAACCGCTGCCTTGAACACCTCGCGACCGGCCATCTTCACGAGGTGCGTGCCCTCGGCGAGGATCAGCTCGCTCATGGGTGTGGTTGCGCCACCGTTCGGACGGTAGAGAAGCTCGGCGAGCGTTCCATCGCTGCGCATGAAGCTCGACAGGATACCGGTTCGTCCGTCACGCGACCTCCTCAGGACCGTCGCGCCAGCGCCGTCCCCGAAGAGGACGCAGGTGTTGCGGTCCTTCCAGTTCACGATGGCACTCATCTTCTCGGAACCGATGACGAGCGCGGTCTCGACCGATCCGGACATCATGAGTCCCTCGGCGACCGACAGGCCGTAGAGCCATCCCGAGCACGCCGCGGAGAGGTCGAACGCGGAGGCGCGGCTGGCTCCAAGCTCCGCCTGAACATCCACGGCAGTCGCCGGCAGGAGACGGTCAGGAGTCGCCGTGGACATGACGATGAGGTCGACCTCACCGGGCGAGACGCCCGCACGGGACATTGCAGCGCGCGATGCTTCGGCCGCCATGCTGCACGTCGTTTCCCTGTCGTCGCAGATATGGCGCTGGCTGATCCCTGTGCGCTCGTGAATCCACTCGTGGGATGTCTCGATGCCGATCCCCGCGAAGTCGTGGTTGGTCATGACACGCCGCGGTATGCCGCGGCCTGTGCCTGCGAGAAACGCCTTGGGCCGGATCAACTCGACGCCCCGGCCGCCTCGCCGAGCCGCCTGCCCATGTGGTCGCTCATTCCCGTGTCGACAGCACGAATCGCCGCGCGAATGGCGTTCTTGATGGCGCGGGAGGAGGACTTCCCGTGCGAGATGATGCTGACGCCCCGTACGCCCAGGAGCGGCGCGCCGCCGTACTCGTTGTAATCCAGGGACTTGAGGGCTTCCCGCAAGGAGTCCTCGTCGGTGCCGAGTGCCTTGCCGAGCATCCCGCTGATCATGGGGCCAATGGCTTCGTACAGCTTGAGGATGATGTTTCCCACGAAGCCATCGCAGATCACCACGTCGATCGCGCCGCGATCGCAGGCCCCGTTCGGGAGGTCGCGGCCCTCGACGTTGCCTATGAAATTGAGCCCCGCAGCCCGAAGGAGCTGGTGCGCCTCCTTGACGACCGCGTTCCCCTTTTCCGCTTCCTCGCCGATGCTGAGCAGTCCCACGCCGGGGTCCTGGCGCCCGAGTACTGTTTCGGCGTACACGACGCCGAGGCGGGCGAATTGAACGAGCTCCTCGGCGGAGCAGTCGACGTTCGCTCCGGAATCGAGCACGGCGATCGGTGCACGCGAGGTCGGGAAGAGCGTCGCGATAGCCGGGCGCGTGAGGCCCGGATGCAGTCGCAGCACGACAGTCGATGCGGCCATCTGGGCGCCGGTGCTGCCCGCGGACACGAAGCCATCGGACCGCCCTTCCGCCTGAAGCTTGAGCCCCACCATCATCGAGCTTTTCGGCTTCGAGCGGATGGCTGCACTGGGCCTTTCGCCCATCTGTATCACGTCCGGCGCCTCGATGATCTCGATGCGCGCGCGCCCATCGGTGACGCCAGCGGCCTCGCCATCCAGCAGGGCCTCGAGCTCGCGGGAAATGACGTCGGATTGACCCACGAGCTGAACGGAGTGTTCGGCCCCTACATCGGCGAGGGCAGCGAGTGCGCCGGCCACGGTAGCGCGGGGCGCGAAGTCCCCGCCCATGGCGTCCAACGCGATTCTCGCCAACCTAGGCTTCCCTGGCCGCTACTCGCTGTTCACCGGCGTAGTATCCGCACTCTTCACAGACACGGTGCGGACGTTTCATGCTCTGGCAGCGCGGACACTGCTGGATGACGATGGGGGGCGCGACCTTGTGGGTGTTGCGCGCGCGCTTTTTCCGCTTCGAGGTGCGTCGCTTTGGAACGGCCATTGGAGGTCAGTCAGGTAAGGGAGATCGGATCGCGAGCGTCATTCCGGGCGTGCTGCCCGGAGTGCATCCCAGCGGCTATCGGTTGCTGGTGGGCATGCGCATGCGCCAGCGTTCAGGTCGGCCCCGCAATTCGCGCAGAGGCCCTTGCAGTCTTCACGGCACAGCGCGAACGCGGGAGCGACGAGCAGCCATTGCTCGCGCACCGCGGGGCGCAGATCCAGCATGTTCGCTCCGCGTGGGATCCGGAAGATATCCGGATCGTCCGCCTCTTCGTCGTCGGATTCCGCGAAGAGCATGTGGGCATCCTCGCCGACTTCGATCCTGACCGGATCGAGACAGCGCCTGCAGGGCAGCTCGATCGCCCCTGTCAGATGTCCGCTCCAGTAGTACCGTCCCTCGCCCGCGGCGGAGACTCGCCCCGAGACGGTGATCGGTCCTTCCGGAACGACGTCCCGCTCCTGCCAGACCGGATCGCCGGTGTCGAGCTCGCCCTCCACCGATTCGGCTTTGGCGTCGAGTGAGCGAAGGTCGAAGGACAGCATAGCCAGACAATTTACCCGGTCCGGGACCGGGTAACAAGTCAGCATCCCGCCACGACTTACCGAGCGGCCGCCAATTCGGTGTCGGGGAAGAAGAATCGGGACTCGCGCTCGGCGTTTTCGTCGGAGTCGGAGGCGTGAATGGCGTTCCGCTCCTTGGATTCGGCATGGAGGCGTCGAACCGTCCCCTCGGCTGCCTCGGCCGGGTCGGTGGCTCCGATCGCCGTTCGCAGGGCGCTGACCGCGTCGTCGCGCTCGAGTACCATCGGCATGCAGGGTCCCGAAGTCATGAAAGTCGTCAGGGACGCGAAGAACGGGCGACTGCGGTGGACCTCGTAGAAGGCCCCCGCCTGGGCATTCGTGAGCCGGAGGACGCGCGCCGCGACGATGCGGAAACCCTCCTTCTCGAGGTGTGCAATGATGCGGCCGGCCTTTGCAGCGCCGAACGCATCGGGTTTGATGATCGTGAGTGTACGCGTGCCTGGCATGTCAGGATCCTATGAGTTTGCGAACGATGTCGCCGCGAGTGAGCAGGCCGACCAGCCTGCCGACGCTCACGACGGGGACGCGGTCGACGTCCTTGTTGGTCATGATCGACGCCACTTCGGCGAGTGGCTGGTCGGGTGAAACGCACAGCACCTGTCGCGTCATCACGTCGCGCACGCGGCGGCGGCTGGCACCCGGCGGGCCGACGGCCGCGGCGGGAGAGGTGCCGCCCGGGACGCCGTGAAGATAGGCATCGAGCAGGTGGCGCATGAGCTCGCGCTCGCTGAGCATGCCGATGACGCGTCCCTCGTTGTCCACCACAGGCAGGCCGCCGATGCCCGCTCGAACCATGTCCTGCGCCGCTTCGCGAAGCGGAGTGTCCGCGGTGACCGTCCGCGGCCGCTCCGTCATGATGTCCCTGACGGACAGGCGCTCCGGAGCGTCGTACTCCGCTTCCGCGAGAATTCGGGCGAGCCCTTCCGGGGTCTGCTGCGCGAGCATTGCCTCGACGAGCGCCGGCTGGCTGAAGAGCCGTGAGAATGCTGCGAGCAGCTGGAGGTAGGCGGCGGCCAGGCGCGGCGGCGCGACGATGAAAAGGACGATCCGCGCGGACTGTCGCTCGCCATCACCGACGTCCCGGAAGATCGGCTGCACGGATGTCCCTACCGCGATGACCAGATCGCGCGCGGCATCCGTCCGGAAGTGAAGGAGGAAGGCGCGATCGCCCATCGCTACCATGTCCTCGGGCCGCTCTTCCTGCATTCGCTGCCGCAGCCTGCCAACGTCATCGACGGAGTTGCCGATGCGATCGAGAAGGGCCGCCGCGGCTGCCGGCAGCGGCCCTCCCGGCAGAGGGACGACAACGTGGTTCGCGGAGATCAGACTTCCGAGCTTCACATCCGCTCTTTGAGAAGCCCCACGACGTCGATCGGGCGCTCAGCGACGCCCATGCCCGCATCGCGGAACGCCTGGATCTTTTCGGCGGCTGTGCCCGCGGAGCCCGAGATGATTGCGCCGGCGTGGCCCATCCTGCGCCCGGGCGGGGCCGTCTGGCCGGCAATGAACCCGACGACGGGCTTCGTCATGCTAGTCTTAACGAAGGTCGCGGCTTCCTGCTCGTCGGTGCCCCCGATCTCCCCGATCATCACGACGGCCGTGGTTTCCGGATCCTTCTCGAATGCCGCGAGACAATCGATGAAGTTGGTGCCGTTGATCGGGTCGCCCCCGATGCCGACGCAGGTGGTCTGGCCGACGCCGGCGCGAGTCATCTGGAAGACGACCTCGTAGGTAAGCGTTCCCGAGCGGCTGACGAGCCCGACCGGACCCGGAGCGCAAATGCGGCCGGGGATGATGCCGACCTTGGACTTGCCCGGCGAAATCAGGCCGGGACAGTTGGGACCGACGAGTCGTGCTCCCTTCTCCTGCACGAACGGGAAGACGCGGGTCATGTCGAGCACCGGCACGCCCTCGGTGATGCATACGACCAGCGCGATGCCTGCGTCCGCTGCCTCCATCATCGCGTCCGCGGCGAATGGGGGCGGCACGTAGATGACGCTGGTGTTTGCTCCGGTCTCCCTGACGGCCTGCTCGACGGTGTCGAAGATCGGGACGGACGACTCGAAGCGCTGGCCTCCCTTCCCCGGAGTCACACCGGCGACGATGCGCGTGCCGTACTCCATCATCTGCTTCGCGTGAAAGGAGCCGTCGCGGCCGGTGATACCCTGGACGACGAGCGTCGTGTTCTGGTCGATGAAGGCGCTCATGCTGCCTTCCCTCCCGTCGCGAGCGCGACTGCGCGCTTCACCGCCTCGTCCATGTCGGTCATCGCGGTGAATCCGGCCTTTTCCAGAATCTTCACGGCGATCTCCTCGTTCGTGCCCGTGAGTCGGATGACGATGGGCACCTTCAGTGGGCTCTGCGATGTGGCAGTCACGATTCCGTTGGCAACGTCGTCCGTGCGCGTGATTCCGCCGAAAATGTTGAAGAGGATGGCCTTGACGTTCGGGTCGCTCGTGATGATCCGCAGCGCGCTGACGACCTTCTCCGGATTCGATGATCCACCGATGTCGAGGAAGTTCGCCGGGTCGCCGCCGTAGTACTTCACCAGGTCCATCGTGGCCATGGCCAGACCAGCGCCGTTGACGACGCAGCCGACGTTCCCATCGAGCTTGATGAAGGTTAGGTTGGCCTTGCGTGCGAGCACCTCGCTGGAAGCCTCGGCGGACTCGTCGCGAAGCGCTTCGAGATCGGGGCGACGCTCTATCTCGTTGTCGTCGATGACCATCTTCGCGTCGAGCGCCACGACTTCTCCGTCGGGGGTCGTGACCAGCGGGTTGATCTCCGCCAGCGACGCCCCGGCGGCAAGGAAGGCATCGTACAGCTGCATCATGATCCTGGCCGCCGCCCTCGCCTGCTTCCCGTCCCTGTACAGGAAGAAGCCCATCTGTGTCGCCTCGTACGCCTGGAGGCCATAGCGCGGATCTATGGGGCGGCGCATGATCTTTCCGGGATCGGTAGCCGCCACCTCCTCGATGTCGATGCCGCCTGCGGGGCTCACCATGAAAACCGCGCGCTTGGAAGCGCGATCGACAATGATCCCGACATATGCCTCGGTCGCGATCTCGGCCGCCGGCGTCACGAGGACTTTCTCGACCGTTAGGCCCTTGATCTCCATGCCGAGTATCGTCGCGGCGATCTCCCGGGTCTCCTTCGGTGTCTTCGCGAGCTTGACGCCTCCGGCCTTGCCGCGTCCGCCGGCGTGCACCTGTGCCTTCACGACGACGGTGGTCCCGTATTCCCGTGCGATCTGCTCCGCACGCTCGGGGGTCGTCGCGATCTCGCCGGGTGGAATGGGGATACCGCGGGCTCTCAACAGTTCCTTTGCCTGATATTCGTGGATGTTCACGTCCGCTCCGCAGTGATGGTCGTTCCGGCTTCGCCGCGCACGGCGTCCCTGCCCCGCTTCAGCTCCGTAATGATCGCCCGGCCGCCCGTGCGCCGCACGAAGTCGATCGAGGCCCGAACCTTCGGACCCATGCTTCCCTCGCCAAAGGCACCTTCTCGATCCAGGTCCTCTGCTTCCTCGGTCGTCAGCCTGGACAACGCGCGCTGCGTTGGCTTGCCCCAGTCGAGATAGACTGCATCGACGTCCGTGAGAATGATCAGCAGTTCCGCGCCGAGATCTCGCGCTAGGACGGCCGCCGCGAGATCCTTGTCGATCACGGCGTCCACACCCTCGAGCCCCAGGGTGCTGTGGCGGTAGACGGGGGCGCCGCCTCCGCCGCACGCAACCACGATTGTGCCACGCTCGGTGAGTGCACGGATCACGCCGACTTCGTTGATGCCGATCGGCGTGGGGCTTGCGACGACTCGCCTCAGTCGCCCGCGCCCATCGGCCTTCACCACGTTGCCGTCGGCGGTGAGCTCCTCCGCCCGCTCGGGGCTGATCTCGTGTCCAATGAACTTCGTCGGCGACTGGAGCGCCGGATCCTCGGGTGAGATCAGCACCTGCGTGATGATCGTCGCGGTTGAGCGATCGCTCCCGGCGCGACGCAACGCGTTCTCGAGCGACTGCTGAACCATGTAGCCGATCCATCCAGCCGTGGCAGCGACAAGTACGCCGAGCGGAAGGGGTACCACCTGAGGTTGCGCGAGCTCGTTGCGCAGCAGCGCGTCGCCCACCTGGGGCCCGTTGCCATGCACGACGCACACGTTCCAGCGATCGAGAGCGAGGTCCACGATCGGGCCGAGGCTTTCCCGCGTGTGCCGGAACTGGTCGTGAATGGTGGATCGGGCGCCGGCCGGCGACAGGGCGTTGCCCCCGAGCGCAATGACGGCGGTGCGGCGGATCGGTTCGGTCATCGGCATCGGGCGCGCAAGCTACCGGGGCACCGGAGGCGGAACAAGCGGCAGCGGCGCCTCGAGCAGTGCACCGAGTGCATCGAACGCGTCGCCGAAGGCGGCCCAGTCTCCACGTCGAATTGCTGCGCGCATGGCCGTATGCAGCGACTCGACGCGTGCGCGGAAGTCGAGAGTATTGATGGGGCCGGCGTCGTTGGGGCCGAGGGCCGCACCCACGGCGTGACCGAGCGTCGGTCCCGCCATGACCGAATCACCCGCCAGAACCGTCACGCGCGCGATCGTCGGCGGCGCAGTGGTCCTCCAGGCATAGGTCGTCTGCGCAAAGGCTATCCCACCCGCGACCGGGAACGCACGCACGGCCCCGCGAACCCATCGGGTATCGCGCGGTGGAGTCGTGGTATCCGCCTGGCCCTGAAGTCTGTCTGCGATCTGTTGCCACCGGCTCGTCGACTGCGGCAAGGGCAGCCAGAGGGTGATGCGGCTCGCACCTCCGGTGGCGATCACGAGCCCGGTGACCCGATCCCCGGTGTCGAGGACCGGCTGCACCCAGGCCGCGGCCGGGTCGGACGCCGGCAGGACGATGCGC
>JBGTMW010000271.1:0-2377 GCA_041743365.1 Gemmatimonadaceae bacterium | reverse complement strand
TGTTCCGCCCTTCGTCCGCCGTTCTCCCCCCCGGCCCCCGGCACGATCCTCGCAAACTCTTCGAGTACGCATGTTGGTCGATCACACACAACGTGCTCCTACCTCACCTCGCCCTCCGGAGAGTCGCATGAGCACGCTCCTCGATGATCTCGCTGCCCAGCTTCAGGGCGACACCCTCTCGCAGTTGAGCCGCCAGCTCGGCACCGACGAAGCGACCACGCAGAAAGCCATCTCGATGGTGCTGCCGGTGCTCGTGGGCGGCGTCGCCAACGAGGCTGCGACACCGGCCGGCTCACAGTCGCTGAACCGGGCCCTCGAGGAAGACCACGACGGGAGCGTGCTCGACAACGTCTCGTCGCTGTTCGGCCAACGGAGCGGCGCCGCCGACGTCGCGGTGCCACGCGCGCTCAATGGCGCGGGCATCCTCGGACACATCCTCGGCGGAAAACGTGAGCCCGTTCAACAGGGCATCGGCCGCGCGACGGGACTCGACAGCCAGAAGATCGGGAAGCTGATGATGATGCTGGCGCCCCTCGTCATGGCGTACCTCGGCCGGCGGAAGCGGCAGACCGGTGCGTCCGCCACGGACATCAGCTCCGAGCTGCAGGCCGAGCGGAAGGAGCTCGAGCGCCGCGCACCGGATCTCGGTGGGATGCTCGGCCAGATCTTCGGCGGGAGCGGAGGCCAGGATCGCCCCGGAATCGCCGACGACATTGCCCGGATGGCACCGAGCGTTCTCGGAAAGATCTTCGGGCGCTAACATGGCGGCGCCGTACGCGATTTTTCGGGAAGCTCGCTGCGCTCGCAACTGTTGGAAGCCCGATAGCTGAACGATAGGTTGGAGGCGGACATCGACAGAATGTCTCGTATCAAAGCTGCGTTCGGCGCCCTGGTCATTGCTCAGACGGCGCACTCGGTCGAGGAGTACGTCGGTCGGCTCTGGGAATCATTTCCGCCGGCCACCTTCCTGACGGGCCTCGTCTCACCGGATCGAGAGTTCGGGTTCATCGTCATCAACAGCGCTCTCGTGGCGTTCGGGTTCTGGTGCCTTCTTTGGCCCGTGCGGCAGGACTGGCGATCCGCGGCGGGGCTTGTCTGGTTCTGGATTGTCATCGAAACGATCAACGGCGTCGGGCATCCCGCGTGGAGTATCCGCCAGGGCGGATACACGCCAGGGCTCGTGACAGCACCGGTCCTTTTGGTGCTCGCGCTATACCTCGCATCCCAGCTCAGGCGGCCGGCACGCCCCGTTTCACACGCCGCCTGAATCGCCAAGCGACCATCGACCATCGACTATCGACCATCGACCATCGCCAATCGACCATCGCCAAGCGACCATCGCCTAGCCGACATCGCGTGGATGAACGGGACCGGCGCGTGAAGCCGCCGAGTCTCTCCCTATCGGCTCGATCCGGACGTATAATCGCCTGCATGTCCACCCCCATCGCGTACCGTCGCCGGATCGCGACCACGCGCATCCTGTTCACAGCAGCGCTGCCCCTCGTGCTCCCGGCCTGCGCTGCTCCCGGTGGCCCCGCACAGGCGACGCAGACATCGAAGGCCATCACGGTTCGCGAAGGCACGTCGATGGCCGTCGCAGCATCTCCGGATGGCAGATCGCTGGCGATCGACCTCCAGGGCACCATCTGGATACTGCCCTCGACGGGTGGAGACGCAACGCCCATCACCGACGGCTTCGACGATGCGCGACACCCATCATGGTCCGCCGATGGGCGGGTCATCGCGTTCCAGGGTTATCGCGATGGGAGCTACGACATCTGGGCCGTGGATGCAGACGGCGCAAATAGACGAAAGCTGACATCGGGCGCGTACGATGACCGCGAGCCTGCGTGGTCGCGCGATGGCGGCCGCATCGCGTTCTCCTCCGACCGCGAGGCCGCCGGCAACTACGACATCTGGATCCTGGATGTTCGCACGGGCGTCACGCGCCGGGTCACGACGAACGCGGCCAACGACTTCATGCCCACCTGGGCGCCGGATGACTCGGAGCTCGCCTTCATCTCGACTCGCGACGGCGAGCAGGCCGTATGGGCCATCTCGCTCGCCTCCGGCGCGGAGCGGATGATCTCGGCGGCGGGAACACGCGCCGATGCGCCGTCGTGGGGGCCCGGTGGCCATGTCGTCCACCACGCCATCTCCGGATCCTCGAGCAGGCTGGAGCTGGACGGCAGGCCGCTCACCGGCGGCGAGAACGCATTCCCCTTTCGTGCTTCCTGGGTATCGCCATCGGTTTTCTACTACACGGCGGACGGAGGAATTCGCAGGCGGTCGATCACCGACGACAGCTCGCGAGCGATCCAGTTTTCCGCGATGCTCACCGTGCGTCCCGCCCGCTACACGCGCCGCGTACGCGATG
>JBGTMW010000270.1:0-1554 GCA_041743365.1 Gemmatimonadaceae bacterium | reverse complement strand
GCGCGCGAGCTGCTCCACCTCGCGCGAACCCGCCAGGAACTGCGCCCGGGCGTGCGGGTCGGCCCAGATCGGGCCGATCGGCAGCCGCGAGGCGCCGGTGAAGCCCGCCAGCGCGGCCAGGAAGATGAACTTCTCCCAGATGGGGATCCGGGCGTCCTCCGCCGCTTCCGCCTGGATGTCTGCGCCGGCCAGCGCTTCCTGGATGCGCTGCACCCGATCGGTCAATCGGGGCAGCGCGCCGAACACCTCGCCGAAGACGATGCGGCGATGGGTGCCGGTCTGCTCAATCAATCCGGGACCTGCCAGCGCCGTGGCGATATACGTCGTCCCGCCCAGCACCGACGCCTCCCCGACCACCGCGGCCACTTCGGCCGCGCTGTCCACGCCGTTCTGGACCGTGAGCACTGACGTCATCGCGCCGAGCATCGGCCTCAGCATCGGCAGCGCCGTGGCATTGTCGTAGGCCTTGACCGACACGAGGACCACGTCCACCGGCCCGACGCGGGCGGTGTCGTCCTCGGCGCGCGCCTGCACCGTGAAGTCGCCGAGCATCGGACTGCGGATCTCGAGCCCCCGCTCACGAATCGCCGCGAGGTGCGCCCCCCTCGCGATGAACGTCACGTCGTGCCCCGCCCGCGCCAGCTTCGCGCCGTAGTAACCACCTACCGCGCCAGAACCGAGAATCGCAAACTTCATTGGTGTTTGTGTACCTTGATGGAGCCGAGATCAAGAGGGTTCGTGCTGTTCAACCGGAGATCAGGAGGATAGGAGAAGACGATTCATTCGATGAACAGGAGATCAGGAGATCAGGAGACGAAAACGAACAAACTCGATTCCACTCCATCTCCCAAGAAGCCGCTCGAATCAAGCGGGCACGGCATTGAGAATCTTGCCGGTGTCGCGATTCACGAGATCGAAACCGAGGATGCTGGCGGCGGCGGAGTCGCCGGAGCACGCGACATAGTGCTGTGCGGCGCCTCAATCGATCCAGGCGGCATGCGGGTTGATGCAGTCCAGCACCGACAGGGAGGACGCGAGGCTGTCCGGAGAGACGGGAGCGATTGTCTTTCATCGGAGGCTCCTCCATACCCCTAAACGGGCAGATCCGCACCGTTGATGGGTCGGCCCCGAGGCTCGCGTGATTGTAGGCAGGACTCGCGGCTCCGCACCATCGCCACCAGTTTCTCGTGTGAGGCGTCGCGCGGGCATCGCGTGGGACGCTCCGGATCTCCTGTTTACCCATCCACACTCCTAATCTCCTCATCTCCTGTTTACCCATCCAGGTCCTTGGCTCTCGTCCAGTACCAGTACGCGGGCACGCCGAGGGCAAGCAGCCCGAGGCCGGCGAGTGCTTCGACCGGGCGTTCGAGCAGCGTGTTGATGACGAACGCGACCGAGCCGATGATGAAGACGATGGGGACAACGGGGTAACCCCACGTGCGGTACGGGCGCGGATGATCGGGCATGGACCATCGCAGCTTGAACAGCGCGCACCCGGCCGCGACACTGAAGAGGATCGAGGCGAACATCACGTAGGTGAAGAGCTGCTCGTAG
>JBGTMW010000269.1:0-9390 GCA_041743365.1 Gemmatimonadaceae bacterium | reverse complement strand
CGACGATCCACCACTTCTACGACCAGCTCTGCCCCGAGTGCGCTGCCTTCAACTTCGCCAAGCGCACCGAGCTGGCCGACCTTCGCGGGCGGGTCGCGCTCCTGACCGGCGGCCGCGTCAAGATCGGGTATCAGGCGGGGCTCAAGCTGCTCCGCGCGGGAGCGGAGCTCATCGTCACGACCCGCTTCCCGCGCGACTCGGCCGCGCGCTACGCACAGGAGCCGGACTTCGGAGAGTGGGGTCACCGGCTGGAGATTTTCGGCCTGGACCTGCGCCACACACCGAGCGTCGAGGCGTTCTGTCATCAGCTTCTGGAAACCCGCGAGCGACTGGACTTCATCATCAACAACGCCTGCCAGACCGTGCGTCGCGCGCCGGACTTCTATCAGCACATGATGGAAGGGGAGACGGCTTCGGTAGACCGGATGCCGGAGCGCGTTCGCCGATTGCTTGGGGCGTACGAGGGACTGCGCGCATATCACATGCTTCCTGAAGGCAGTGTCGCACCTGTCACGCTCGAGCGCGGCGTTCCCGAAACCATAGGGCTCACCCACGCGGCGCAGCTCTCGCAGGTCGTGCTCCTGCCCGAGGAGCGCGAGGCGCAGAAGCACCTCTTCCCGGAGGGAAGGCTCGACCAGGATCTCCAGCAGGTGGACCTGCGCGAGCGCAACTCCTGGCGCCTGATGATGGCGGAGGTTCCGTCGGTGGAGCTGCTCGAGGTTCAGCTCGTGAACGCCATTGCGCCCTTCATCATGAATGCGCGGCTCAAGGCGCTGATGCTGCGCACCCCGGAGCGCGACAAGCACATCGTCAACGTGTCGGCGGTGGAGGGACAGTTCTACCGGAAGTTCAAGACGACACGGCATCCGCACACCAACATGGCGAAGGCCGCGCTCAACATGATGACGCGGACATCGGCGGCCGATTACCACGCCGACGGCATTCACATGAACAGCGTGGACACAGGCTGGGTGACCGATGAGGATCCCGCGGACCTCGCCGCGCGGAAGACCGCGGAGCATCGCTTTCACCCACCGCTCGACATCATCGACGGCGCGGCGCGCATCGTGGATCCCATCATCGCCGGGATCAACACGGGCGAGCATGTGTGGGGGAAGTTCCTGAAGGACTACGCGCCGACGGACTGGTAAGATCGAACCGCGGGAGACGCACGACGAATGGCCGAACGCCCCGCGGATCGGGGAGACTCGGCGGATCCCGTCGGCAGGTGCTCCAGTCCTCGGTGTTCCGGAGCTTCCCATTCGTGCGAAGGTTATTGGGAATGAGCCGTGATGCAGAACCGCCGGGGTCTCACCTTCACCCGAGGTCGTGAGTGATCTCACCCGCTCCGGTCACACTCGAGGGCCACGGGGTCCGGCTCGAGCCGCTGACGCCTGCTCACCGCGATGCACTGTCCGACGCCTCCTCCGATGGCAGGCTATGGGATCTCTGGTTCACCGCCGTCCCGAATCCCGACCGCACCGCCGCGTACATCGCCGATGCGCTCGCGGGACAGGAGGCCGGCCATATGCTTCCATGGGCCGTTCGGGAGCTTACGACGGCCACGATCGTGGGAACCACGCGTTACCACGACATCGTGCCGCAGATCGACCGCGTCGAGATCGGCTACACCTGGTATGCCGCGCGCTGGCAGCGGAGCCACGTCAACACGACCTGCAAGCTGCTGCTGCTCACCCACGCGTTCGAGACCCTGGGATGTCGCGTGGTCGGCCTGCGGACGGACAACTTCAACTTCGCATCCCAGCGGGCGATCGAGGCACTTGGAGCGCACAGAGACGGAGTGATACGACATCACCAGGCTCGGCGTGACGGAACGGTGCGGGACAGCGTGATGTACAGCATCCTGGAGGCAGAGTGGAGAGATGTGAGGAGACATCTGGAGACGCGACTCTCGCGGCACGGACAGAGGTAGGGCGTGGGGAGCGTCAACGGCGTCAACGGCGTACACCGCGACATCGGTTAGAACAGGAGAGCGTTATGGGTATGTCTGCGACTTCGTTAAACGTCAACGGCGTTCACAGTTAACGACGTTGACCGTTTAACGACGTTGACCGTTTAACGACCCTGCAGACGTACCCTTAACGCCCCTCTGTTCTAACCGATGTCGCCGTGAACGCCGTGAACGCCCGTTGATGTCCCTCGAGTCTTTGCATACCTTGGCCGGGCGCGTCCCGGACCTATTCCCGCCGAAGGGTGTTGATCTCGAGCACGGCGCGCCTGCATTCACGAGTTTACCGCGTGATGACCGACTTGAAGAAGGATTGTCCACTCGCCGCGGCCCTCGCCGATCGGCTTCGGCAGTCGAACCGCGCGCTGACCACCCAATGGCTCGAGCGCATCACGGCGCGCGTGTCGATCGACCCGAACCGGGTGTTCCCGACCGAGAGTCTGCTCGACCATGTCCCGCTGCTCATCGACGGAATCGCCGACTATCTCGAGGATCCTGCTGCCGAGGTGAGCACGGACATGCCCGTCGTCGGCAAGGCGACGGAGCTCGGGGCGCTCCGGTTCAGTCAGGGGTTCGACGTGTACGAGATACTCAAGGAATACGAGATTCTCGGCGGGATCGTGTTCAATCATCTCGCAAATTCAGCCGATGAGCTGCACGAGCCCTGCGAGAAAAGCGAGCTCCTCGTCTGCGGGCACCGGCTCTTCCGCGCGATCGCGATCATTCAGGAGACCACCACGACGCACTTCCTGCTCCTGGCGGAGGAGGCCATGGCCGAGCGTGAGGACAAGCTCCGCAGCTTCAATCGCACGGTCTCGCACGAGGTCAAGAATCGCATTGGCGCCGCGCTGGGCGCGAGCGAGCTGCTGCTGGAGATCGAGGACATGCCGCTCGAGCAGCGGCTCGAGCTGGCGGGGATCATCTCGCGCACGATGCGCTCCATGCAGGCCACCGTCGAAAACCTGATCGGCCTCTCAGGCACCGAGCGCGACGCGCGGCGACACCGCCACGTCCGGCTTCCCGAGGCGATCAAGGAAGCGCGACGACAGGTGCGGGAGGCGGCACAGGCCGCGGGGGTCGAAGTTCGAATCCTGCCCGGCATGCCCGACGCCGAGGTCAACGCATCGGCGGTCGAGCTCTGCCTGACGAACTACCTGTCCAACTCCATAAAGTATTCGGATCGGAACAGGTCCGATCGCTTCGCCGAAATAAGCGCGCTCGTCGAGAAGGGACCCGACGGCCGTCACGAGATAGTCGTGCGCGTTCGCGATAACGGCGTTGGAGTCACGGGAGAATTCCGTGAGCAGCTGTTCCAGCGCTTCTTTCGGGGGCGCGCAGGGGTCGTGACCGGGGTCGAGGGCACCGGCCTTGGACTGAGCATCGTGCGGGAGACCGTGGAGTCGATGGGCGGCCGCGCCTGGGCAGAGTTTCCACACGAGCAGCAGGAGGGCGCGGTGTTCGCCTTCTCACTTCCCTACAGGCGGCTCAGCGACCAGGAGCAGACGGAAGCCTGATTCACCATTCGGGATTTCACACATCCGCCATGAGGCGACCCATGAAAATGAGAAAGGCGATCCCGGGACTCGTGCTGCTGCTTTTCGGCTGTGCCCACACGCCGCCGGAAGAGAGCACCGAGATGAACTTCTTCCTGACGAGCGAGGGGCCCGGATCGGGCGCTGCGCTCGGCGGTCTGGCCGGCGCCGACCGTCATTGCGCTCTGCTCGCTGAACGCGTGGGATCGACAGGCCTCACGTGGCGTGCGTATCTCAGCACCACTGCCACCGACGCCGCGCCCGCGGTCAACGCGCGCGATCGCATTGGCACGGGCCCGTGGTACAACCGGCATGGCGTCCTCATTGCCCAGACGCTGGACGAGCTTCATGGCTCGACGAGCAGGATGAGCAAGGCGACGTCGGTGACGGAGAGGGGGGACACGGTGCTCGGACGCGGCGATACACCGAACCGCCACGACATCCTTACCGGGTCGCAGGCCGACGGCCGCGCATTCGTGCGCGGGGACGACAACACCTGTGGCAACTGGACGAGCGGCGCGACCGGCAGCGCGCGGGTGGGTCACCATGATCGGCAGGGCGGCGGTGACAATCCGACTTCGTGGAACTCCGCACACGGCTCGCGAGGGTGCAGTCAGCAGGATCTCCGCGGAACCGGCGGGGACGGACTCTTCTACTGTTTCGGCACCCGCTGAGCTCACCGGATTCCGCACGCACGCCGCCGGGGCACGCGCCGGGCTCACCGGATTCCGCGCGAATGCCCCCCGGCAATGGACAACGGTACCCGACGGGCGACACTCCACCTGGCGGCGCCACGTTCACGCGTGATCGACGCCGGCGAATAGCGGCCTGGTGCATCGGGGGATACCTCGCGTCCCTCGGAGTCGGGATGCTTTACGCCCGAACTCTGATGGCTCGCGGGAACTGGGATACCGGCCTGCACTGGGAGGAGGATTTCCTGCTGGCAATCCACGCCGTGGAGCTGCCGCGGTGGGCGGACTGGGCGATGCTGATCCTGCCATGGTTCGGCACCAACATCACCCTGCTTCCCCTCAGCGTCATCGCGGCCGCGTGGATGCTGCGCCGAGGAATGCGGCTGATGGCCACGCACCTTCTGGTGCTCCAGATCGGCACGCTCACACTCAGCGCGGTGCTCAAGTGGGTCTATGGTCGTCCGAGGCCCACGCTCTGGGAGTGGCGCGGGCAGTTCGCCTGGGCCTCCTATCCGAGCGGGCATGCAATAGTGAGTGTCGCGGTGCCGTTCACGATCGCGATAATGCTCTGGCGGCTGCGAGGGTGGCGATGGCCCTTCGGGGTCGCGGTGGTGCTGCTCGTCACGAGCACCTATTCGCGCCTTTACCTCGGGGTACACTGGCCCACGGACGTCATAGCGGGACTGCTGATGGGCCTGGTGTGGCTCGCGGCCACGCTTCAGGCGTTTCGGGACCCGTCCTCCCGGGGTTCGGGAACCCGATAGCCCCCGGATTGGTATGTTCAGGGCTCGCGCTTGCGCGGGCATCCTTCAAAATCCTCCCGCTTCACGGGTCTGCCATGCTCATCAGGAAGCCTTCCGACATCCGCTCGTCCGAGATTACCGACGAAGAGACATACCTGGATCGTCGCGCATTCATGCGAAGGGCCGGCGGCCTGGGTCTGGCCACGGCCGCCGCGATGGTGATCCCGTCGGCGTGCGATGCGGGGGTGCCCGGGGACGCGAACGCATCGGACGTCGGCGGGCAGCCGAAACCCGACAAGCTCACGTCGATCGAGGACATTACGACGACGAACAATTTTTACGAGTTCGGTCTCGACAAGGGGGACCCGTCGAAGAACGCGCACACCCTTCAGACGAAGCCCTGGTCCATTACGGTCGATGGGCACGTCGCGAAGCCGGCGACCTACCAGCTCGAGGACTTCGTCAAGCCGCACACTCTCGAGGAGCGGGTGTATCGTCTCCGCTGTGTGGAGGCATGGTCCATGGTCATCCCGTGGCTCGGCTTCCCCATGGCCGACCTCGTGAAACGCGTTCAGCCCACGTCGAAGGCGAAGTACGTTGCCTTCACGACGCTTTTCGATCCGAAGCAGATGCCCGGCCAGCGGAGCAACTCCCTCGCCTGGCCATACAAGGAGGGGCTCCGGCTCGATGAGGCGATGCATCCGCTGACCATCTTCGCGGTCGGCCTCTACGGAAAGCCGATGCCCAACCAGAATGGCGCGCCCATTCGCGTGGTAGTTCCCTGGAAGTACGGCTTCAAGAGCATCAAGTCGATCGTGAAGGTGAGCTTCGTCGAGACCCAGCCGCGCACGGCGTGGAACGACGCGAATCCGGGCGAGTACGGTTTCTACTCGAACGTGAACCCGACGGTCGATCATCCCCGGTGGAGCCAGGCGAAGGAACATCGCGCTGGCGAGTTCCTCAAGCGCGACACGCTCATGTTCAACGGCTACTCCGAGGTCGCGAGCCTGTACAGCGGAATGGATCTGAGGAAGAACTACTGACCGTTCCCGATCGACTGGAGCCACTGAACCAACCCGGCGTCGCCCGACCCGCGACCCGGGCCCGCCGAGGGGCGCGTCGAACGGATCGCATCGGAAAGCCGATCGCTTTCCTTCTCTGTCTGCTTCCGCTCGCGTGGCTCGCCTGGCGCGCGGTGACCGGAGACCTCGGCGCGTTTCCATTCGAGGAGCTCGAGAAGCAGACCGGCCGATGGACTCTTCGCCTGCTCGCCGTGACGCTGGCGATCACCCCCGCGCGCCGACTGTTCGGATGGAATGGTGCCATTCGCTACCGCAGGATGCTCGGTCTCTTCGTGTTCT
Source organism: Gemmatimonadaceae bacterium (assembly GCA_041743365.1). Classification (GTDB taxonomy): domain Bacteria; phylum Gemmatimonadota; class Gemmatimonadetes; order Gemmatimonadales; family Gemmatimonadaceae; genus JANPKQ01. Next base: position 3,093 of record JBGTMW010000269.1, on the reverse strand, counting down.
TCTATGCCACCGTCCACCTGTCGGCGTATCTGGGGCTCGACATGCAGCTCGACGTCGGGGACATCGTCGAGGACATAATCGAGCACAAGTACATAACGATCGGCATGTTCGCCTACCTCACGCTCATCCCGCTCGCGGTCACGTCGACGAAGGGGTGGGTTCGGCGACTCGGCGGCAGGCGGTGGCAGAAGCTCCACCGGATCATCTACGTGACGGCGATCGCCGGGACGGTGCATTATCTCTGGGCGGTGAAGAAGGATACGTTTCTTCCCCTCGTCTACCTTTCGATCTTCGTCCTCCTGCTGGGATACAGATTGGTGATGTGGCAGCGCGCGCGGCGGGGCCGCCGTGAAGTGTCAGCTGACGCGTCCGGACGTGTGGCGATCCGATGAAGCGGCGCATTCCGATCGGCGCGCCGGGTCGCCCCGCACCGGGCAGGAAAGTGCGTGGGAAGAAGCCGGAAGGCTCGAGGAAGCAGCACGGCTCGAAGGCGGAAGACGGCGTGAGGATGCCGGCCGGCGGAAAGGTCGGTCAAGGGACTGTAAGTCGAAGGGGGAAGGCGGATCGGATCGCAAAGCCAGGACGCGGCGGCGAGGCGCTTCCCGACATCGAGGTGGGAGGAACGACGCCGCCAGCTGGTCGGACGCGATTCGCGGCGAGGCGCTTGGTGCTCGAGCCGGACTCCAGCCCGCTGTCACTCTTCGCGATCACGGCGCCCGGTCTCGAGGAGATCACCGCGGGAGAGCTCCGCTCCCTCGGAATTGCCCGACCCGTAATCGAGCCTGGTGGTGTCGGGTTCAGCGGAACGCTGAGCGAGGTCTATCACGCGAATCTCTGGCTGCGCACCGCGAGTCGCGTCGTCATACGCGTAGCGAGCTTTCACGCGAGCGAGTTTCACGAGCTCGAGCGGCGGGCGAAGCGGATCCCCTGGCGTCGCTACATCGGTGTCCCGGCGCGCGCCCGCTTCAGGGTCACCTGCCGCAAGTCGCGCCTCTATCACTCCGATGCCGTCGCGGAGCGGCTGGCGAAGGTCATCTCCGGTGCTCATGGCCTCGCCGGCGGATTCGCAATGGCAGGTGGCGACGACGCCGAGGGCGCGGAGGAAGGTCGTGGACCCGACGACGCGCAGTTGTTCATTGTCCGGCTGGTCAACGATGAGGTCACGATCAGTGCCGACAGCTCGGGCGCCCTGTTGCATCGCCGCGGGTATCGGCAGGCGATCGCGAAGGCGCCGCTCCGGGAAACTCTCGGAGCCGCGATGGTGCTGGGCTCGGGATGGGCGCCCGGCCGGCCGCTCGTGGATCCGCTGTGCGGCTCTGGAACGATCCCCATAGAGGCGGCGATGATCGCGCGGCGCATGGCGCCGGGAATAGATCATGTCGCCGCTCGAAGCCGGCACTTCGCGTTCATGGACTGGCCCGGCTTCGACGATAATGCATGGCGTGAGCGCGTCGCCGGTACGATCGGCGGTGCATGCGACAGTGCAGCGCCGATCATGGGAGCGGACCGCGATGCGGGCGCGATCGCCGCAGCACAAGCGAATGCTGCGCGGGCGGGTGTGGCCGCCGACGTCCATTTCCAGCACCAGGCGATCTCGGCGCTCGAGCTGCCAGGGACGGCAGGGCATGTCGTGTGCAACCCGCCATACGGTGTGAGGGTCGGCGACAACGCGCCGCTGCGGAACCTTCACGCGCAGATCGGCAAGGTGATGCGGGCGCGCGCAAAGGGATGGACGCTGGCGATGCTGGTCGCGGATCGGACCCTGCTGCGCCAGACGGGCATCGTGTTCAATGAGGTCTTTCGAACCACCAACGGCGGGATCCCGGTGCGTTTCGTCGAGGCCGCGATCGATTGAGAGCGCGGATCGGGGGCTGAGCCATCGCCGGTTGCGTGAGATGCTGCGCAAGCTTCCTGTTCCCTCACCGTGCTGACCGGGCAGGCAGCGCGTGACCCCCCCGATGTCGGGTCCCGGTTCAAACCACCCGGTCCCGGCAGCGAGAATCGAACAACAACCGGATCCGCTTCATCAATGCAACGAACAGCGCAACCGCGGGCGACATTTTCGCAACCACGGCGGCAGGTGCGGTCACGGGGACTCCGACGGCGGCCAACATAGCATCGGGCGCGGCCACCTCGGGCGCCACGATGTACCAGAGCATCGCGAACACCAACGTCCGCTTCCGGCTCTTCAACACGGGTACGACGGCGACGGCGCGTGGCGACTATACGTGGAGCGCGACCGGCCTCCCGGCCAGCCGCAACTCGACGATCGTGTTTACCGACGCGGCGACGCAGGGCGGAGCTACGGCGTTCCAGATCAACAACTGCAGCTGATCGACGCTCGCAGGGCGGCGTACCACCGATTCAACGGCGTCAACGGCGTCAACATCGTTCACGGCGCCATCGGTTAGAACAGAACGGCGATTATGGGTACGTCCTGCGACTTCGTCAAACAGTCAACGGCGGTACGGGTTAACGACGTTTGCGGGGAGGGCCTGGGGTCCGGATGGCTCCAGGCTCTTCTTGCCGGCCAGGGTAGTGGCGCCTTGAGAACGCAGTCATGGCGCGCTAGTGGCTAAATGTGCGAAGCTCGAAACCAATCGGCTAGCTCGCAGCCCTCGGCCGCGGGCCGCGAAGCCCGCTCGCGGCTTGGGGGAAGGTCGCAAAATCGAGCCGGTAGCCCAGCGAGTCGCCTGGCCATGAGCCGCGAGCGGATCCGGGGCCGGGAAGAACGGAATAGTGATACGGAAGGGTGATGATGAAGGGCCCGGCGATCGTCAAAACCGGCGTGAGACGGAAGTCGGCTGTGCCCCACTACATGCCCGGGCTTCCGCCCCTGCTCCGGCTGAAGCTCGCGGCCGAGACTGTGTGAAAAGGGTCCATCGACTATGGCCCAAAGCCCATCGACGATCCGCTACAGGACCGGTCCTATGGATCATGGTCGGTGGGCTCTGGGCTCTGGGCTCTGGGCTTTGGGCAAAGTCCGCGTGAGGGATGGACGGCATGATGCTTTGTGTATAGAGTGATGCGTCTACCGTTTCCGCCCAGTCGCGAGGCTGCCCATGGCGTATATCGCCGGTGTTGATCGCACCC
>JBGTMW010000268.1:0-3855 GCA_041743365.1 Gemmatimonadaceae bacterium | reverse complement strand
ATACTTCGAGTCCCTCGGAGTGCCGCGACTGGCACCCTCGTGAACATCAACTCACCGAACCGCCGGATGCGGACCCGCATGTCCGGTGGTGTGGGAGGGAAGTAGGAGAGTGATCCTCTCCTACTCCCTATCCCGATCCGGCTGGTGGTAGCAGGTCAGCAGGGTCTCGGTGTCTCAACCGCCAGCGGCCGCAAGGTCCGTCAACGGGGCTTGAAGTTGCCGCGCTTAGCTGTTGTTGTTCTTGGTTTGTCTTGACCTTGTATCCCAATTGAGCTACATTAACAGGGTCGTCAACCCGGGGGCTGGGATGTCCAAAAGCGCCATGGTTCGTGCCCGTGTCGAGCCGCAGTTGAAGGAGCGTGCGGAAGCCATGCTCGACGCAATGGGCCTGTCGGCGACGACAGCGATCACGCTGTTCTACCGCCAGATCATCCAGCAACGGGCACTTCCGTTCGAGGTTCGGGTGCCCAACGCGGCAACGCGGCGCGCGATGCAGGCAGCGCGCTCTGGCCGGGGCGTTGTATCATCCGACTCGATGGACGACCTGCTGGGAAAGCTCGACGATCGGAAACCCACCCGGCCCGCGAAGCGCAAGTCTCGGCGCGTGCGTTGAACGATGCTTCGCCCACGGTTCACCGGGGCGTTCAAGAAAGATCGCAAACGCGCGGCTCGACGCGGTAAATCCCTCGACAAGCTGGACAGTCTCATGCGCCGCCTGGTCAACGAGGAGAAGCTCGAGCCTCGCTTCCGCGACCATAGGCTCGGCGGGGAGGGGAATGGAAGGATTTCAGGGAGTGCCACATCGAGCCGGATTGGCTGCTCATCTACCGCACGGAAGGTGAGGAAATCACGTTCGTTCGTACTGGAACGCATTCGGACCTCTTCGACGAGTAGTGCGAGTGGTCTCTACCACAGCATTGAAGTAGCCACCTCCGTTGAACGACGCGGCACGAAGAACAGCGTCCGCAACCACTCAGCGCGGGATTGGCTTGTCGAGTGTGTCCCATCCGTACGCTGCTGCGACACGTCCTTCGATCTCCCCAAGGATCGCGCCGCCGGCATCGCTGTTCGTCATGATCACGACGCCGTACCCCTTCCGGTAATGCGCAACGAGGTTGCAGGCGAAGCCCCAGTTGCCGCCGCTGTGGCTGAAGTACCAGCCCTGACCTCGCGGTGCCACGCCGAATCCGACCCCGTACCCGCCCGTGCCGGTGGGACTGAGCAGCTCGCGCGCCGACGCCTGTGTGAGCACGATCCCCTTTGGTCCCTTGATAGCGCGCTGCACCTCGATCGCGATTCGCGCCAGGTCGCTCGGCGTCGTCCACAACCCCGCGGCAGCCTGTTCGGGATAGACGTGCCACGACGCGGGGCCGCTTCGCCGCCCGCCGGGGTTGTGCGCGAAGGCCGCATTCGCCGCGAGGCGATCGGTGATCGGCTGCTCGAAGGAGCTTCTCGTCAGCTCAAGTGGCTCGAGGAGGAGCTCATCCGCGAGATCGGCGAGTGGACGTCCAATGGCGTCCGTGATCGCCAGCTGCGCCAGCGTGACACCGCCGCCCGAGTACTGGAAGCCGACATAAGGCGCACGCGTGAATCGTACGACGCCGACGTTGGACGGCTTCTCGCCGGTGATGATCTGGACGAGCGTCGGACGCGGCTCGTCGGGGTTGTATCCGGGAAAGCCGAAGCCGTCCGATGCGCCGGAAGTGTGGCTCATGAGTGAGCGGAGCGTGACCTTCTGGTCGCGCGTGTGCTCGCTGTCGGGAACCTTCCACGTCTTCAGGAGGGTGTTGACGTCGGCGTCGAGCGAGATGCGGCCGTCCTGCGCGAGCTTCGCGACCGCCATCGCAAAAACGGGCTTGCTGATCGACGCCGCCTGGAAGACAGTGCCCGTGTCCACGAGACGACCCGTTGCGACGTCGGCGACCCCGTAGGCCTTCGCCCAGTGGATCCGGCCATCCTTGATGACGGCGATGCTCACGCCGGGCACGCGGAAGCGCTGCATCAGCTCATTCAATGTGAGCCCGTCGAAGCCCTGACGATTGGGAACCTGCGCTGCCTCGATCCGCGCGATCATGCTCGCGGCGTCGGTCGACTGGGCGGTGGCGGTCGCCCACGTGAGGATTGAGAGACCAACGATCTGCGCCGCCGCTCGTAGTGCCGTAAGGATTGTCATTGTGAATTGGAGGGTGTTGTGGAAGTAGGGTCCTGGCCTTGGACGACTTCACCAACGGGATAGTTTGAATTGCCGGATGGGCTGGGGGATGTTCGCGTCCGGCGGCTGCTGCCCGCGGTCACGGCAGCATCGTCTTCGAAGTTCCTTGCTTCGGCGCATAGTCCGGGAATCATGGGGCTACCTGGCGCCAACTCACACTGTCGTCAATGACGATGCGGGACGTCGGAGTTTCCCGACCGCGACCGCTCGAACGAATGTAGAGGCAGTACACGTGCGCTGGACCCAGTAGCGAGGACATCATGCGGGCGAACCTCGGACCGTCAGCCGTGCTTTCGCGTCGGAAGGTCAACGGGTATTGACACTTGGTACTTTCGTTTTCAGGAGGCCTTGGCGTATGCTCAGAGGTGTTACTCGCGACGATTCTGCCTCGCTTTGGGCCTTGACCGTGCGTGGCAGGCTTACCGCGTTGGTGTTGCTCGGAGCCGGAGCAGTCACCTGGGGGTGTTCACAGCCATCGGAAACGCAGGGCTCAGGGGACGGTGCAATCCGCCTGCTCGAGGCCAGGCGGGACAGCGGCGTAGTACTCCGGGCCCTCCTGCTTCGGGACACTATCCCCCCCGGCAACGATGCATCGGTCGAGGTGGTGTATGCCGTTGTCAACGGCCCGCGCCCGATGCGTTTCGACAATGACCCCGGCCGATATCGAATCGTTGTCAACGGACCTGACGGACAGCCTGCGAAGTCCCTGGGCGGCGCCGGACCGGCTGCCGGAATAAGGGGACAATTCCGCATGATGCTGCCCGCCGGTGGCTCACTCGTTCAGCGGCAAGATCTTCGGTGTATAAATGATGCCGCTTACAGTCCGGTTCATTTTTCGCCAGGCATGGACACATGCCTCGCGATGTACGATCTAGGCGCACCCGGTCGCTATCAGGTAATAGTGGAGTACTTCGGGCCCGACGTGGGGACGCTCCTCGATAGCGTCGCGAGCCAAACCGAGCCTCGTCGGCCCGCTGGCGACGGCGTGCATCTCGCAGACACGGCGACATTCATCGTAGCCGGAAAGTAGCTGATACGTGGGCCCTCTTTCGCCAGGGTGTCGGCAGAGAGCCCCCGCCGCCACCCGGAGCCCGCTGAGGCAGCCGCTTGTGTAGTCAGCCGAGTGTTTCGTTCCGAGAGACCCGGAGATGGGCGATGTTCCATCGATTGACAATTGAGGCCTGAATTCACGACCATGCCCGGTTCTGCTCCCAATGAGTAGCGATACTTGCTCCATTTGGAGCAATCGTTACCGTGGCGTGGACCTTTGACGTGCCAGTAATTGACGCCCATTCGTCGGAAACTGACCAGCATGCCCTCATCAGGCTCAAGAGAGCGACGCGTGTTTCGAACCTCGTACTGGGCTTTGACACTGCCCTGGGGTTGGATTAACCGCGTCGATGAAGATGGCGTGCAAGTCTTTGCTTCTCCCGAACGGACGGTCGCCATCCGAGTATCCGAGGGAATCATTTCGCGCGTAGGAGTGATAGATGACGCGACAATGTGTCATTTCCCACGAGCTTGATCCAGTGATTCTCACGAGGTTGATCCACCGGATGGGGTGAGATTCTCACGAGCTTGATCCACCCCCCGCCGAGGCCACTCCAGTCATCTTCGCCGCATCCCCGTTCAAGGAGATGCAC
>JBGTMW010000267.1:0-4101 GCA_041743365.1 Gemmatimonadaceae bacterium | reverse complement strand
GAGGAGCTGCACTACAGCGGCGCGTTCGAGCGCGTCGAGCTGCCGCTCGCCGTGGTCGCGCTCCTGGTGGTCACCTTCCTGGGCGTGTGGTTCATCTTCCTGCTCAAGGAGCAGAGGATGGTCGACCAGATCCAGTTGGCGTTCTGGCGCGACAGCGCGCGCATCTACATTCTCGGCGATCCACAGAAGGGTCAGGCCGGCGATCTGCAGTATCCGTCGCAGCGCGTGACCGACTACGTCAAGAACTGGGACGAGGACACGGATCGCAGCAAGTTCGATCACCTCCGCCGCCTGACGACGTTGATTCAGGAAGACGTCAAGAAGCTCGAGAAGGACCTCGGGCAGGATGCCGAGATCAAGCAACCGCAGTCGGCGTTCACGGCGATGGTGCTCGTCATGGACGTGCTCGCCAAGCAGTGGACCGACGACGTGCGGCCTTCGATGCGCAGCGTCGCCGCGACGTACCAACCCGGGCGCTCGAACAAACCCGACCACGTGAAGGTCGATATCAACATGTCGTTCCTGGCTCAGGATTCCGTGACGGCGTCGCAGGCCTTCGACGACTTCACCCGCGACGTGCGCGGGCAACCCTGGACGCTGGACTTCACCAGCCCGGTCAGCGAGTCGGTCGAGGGCGGCACGGGCATCTACCTCTCCCACGTTTCGATCGACGTCGACGTCACGAAGGCTCCGCCGATGAAGGGAGCGCAGTGATGGCATTCTTCAAGGAGTTCAACCTGGCGCGCGGGATCATCCTGTTCTCGCTGCTCGGCTCGCTCGTGCTGGGCTGGCTGTGCTGGCAGCGATCGAGCGCTCTGACGAAGGATCGCGAGGACCTGCAGCTGCGCATGAACGCGACGATCACGACGTTGCGTCAGTCGGCCCAGCGTCACACGATGTTGTCGCAGTCGCTGAAGGGCGAGGGGCTCAAGGGCCAGGAGGACCTGGTGAGCTACATCCGTCGCGTCGGGACGAAGGACAAGATCGAGATCGGCGAGCTCAACATCACCGGGCAGGAGCTCGCCCTCACGAACGGCATCGTCGACAAGAAGTACACGATGAAGCCGGACAACCAGCAGTCGACCTTCCGGCGGATGACGCTCGTGAACTTCCTCTACACGCTCGAGTCCGAGAGCCGCCGCGTGAAGGTCACGCGCGTCAAGATCGAGACCGCCGACAAGGGGCTGAAGACGCACGAGATCCCCTCGGACAGCTGGCGCTTCGACGCCGAAGTGACTTCGCGCCAGCGCAAGGGCTGAGAGGCCGTCGGAAAACCCGCTACTCCGGCTTCGCGCGCGCTCGCGCTGCGGCGTCGAACTCGTCGGGTCGTGCTCAGCGGCCATGGAGGCCGCCTCCGCCGCCCCTCCGTCGCTCTCCTTGCATCGCGAACGCGCGCTGCGCCTCGCGACGCGAGTCTTTCAACGGGGTGCTAGTGGGGTGATTCAAAAGTTCGTGGCAACAGTCGCCCTGATTGCGGCTTCCCTGCAAGAAGGCGTGACGACGCGGGTTCTTTGCAACCCTCGGAGGAGCGCCGACGCCGCAGGGGAGTCGCGAGCGGGGTGAATATTGTCGCCAACTTCGGAATCACCCCACTAGAGTTGCGCCGACGGAAAGACGCCGAGCCCACGCCCGCCGCGAACGAATGCGCAACCACCGGCGCCCGTCCCAGGAACTTGCACCATGAAAGCCCGAGTCACCATCGATGGAACCACCCCATCCATCAGAGCCGCAGACATTCACTCCGCCACTCCCTCGCGACCTTCGCGCCCCCGCTCTCTCCCGCTCACCCTCACCCTCATTCTCCTCGTCCCTACAGCGCTCCCGATGCAAGGCTGCCAATCCGCCTACTTCGCAGCGATGGAGAAGTTCGGCTACGCCAAGCGCGAGATCCTCGTCGACCGCGTCGAAGAGGCCCAGAAGGAACAAGAGGACGCCAAGGAGCAATTCCTCTCCACCTACGAGCGCTTCAAATCCGTGACCGGCATCCAGGGCGGCAAGCTCGAAGCCACGTACAATCAGCTCGACGACGCCTACGAGGACTGCACCGAAGAAGCCGATTCCGTGCGCGAGAAGATCCAAGCGGTCGAGGACGTCGCCGACGCGATGTTCTCCGAGTGGAAGACCGAGATCCGCCAGTACTCCGACCCGGCCCTCAAGCGCACGAGCCAGGACACGTACGACCGCACGAAGAAGCGCTACGCCGAGCTCCTGAAGTCGATGAAGAAAGCCGCGTCGAGCATGGATCCCGTCCTCTCCGCGTTCAAAGACCGCGTGCTGTTCCTGAAGCACAACCTGAACGCGCAAGCCATCGAATCGCTCTCACAGACGGTCGTTTCGATCGAGGGCGACGTCACGAAGCTCATCGAAGCCATGCAGGCCTCGATCGCCGAGGCCGACGCTTTCCTGGGAGTGCTGAAATCCGGCGGCTGAGCCCTGCGAACCGAAGGTTCCGGCGCGTGGAGGTGATCGACCACACAGGGCGAAAATCTCCTCGGACGCTGCACCAGGTGTGCGCGATGCTAGAAGCGATTCTTGAATCGGCGGCTAGGAGTCTGCGCCACAGATATCGAGGGCGCCAGGAAAGAGGTCTGCCGAGCGCGCCGATCTATGAGGTATGGGATCCATCTTCGAGCCGTACGACCCCGACCAAGCCCACCTGTTTCCTGCTTCGCCACGAGACTGGCTACCCGAGGGGCACCTCGCGTACTTCATCTCGGACACAGTCGAGGCGCTCGATCTGAAGCCCTTCATGGCCAAGTACTCCGATCGCGGAGACGGTCGCGGCAGCTTGGCCTACCACCCGGCGATGCTGCTGAAGGTCCTGATCTATGCCTATGGCGTGGGCCTCTTCTCATCTAGGCGCATCGCCGGTGGGATCGATGACTTGGTCGCGCTGCGCTACTTGGCCGGCGAGAACCGTCCGAGCCATCGCACGATCGCGCGCTTCCGCCAGGAGAACATCGAGCGCTTCGAGAAGATCTTCGTGGACGTCGTGCGCGTCGCGCGTCGTGCCGGGCTGATCAAGTTGGGCACGGTCGCGATCGACGGCACGAAGATCCACGCCAACGCCAGCAAGCACAAGGCGATGAGCTACGGGCGCATGAAAGAGGAAGAGGAAGTCCTGCGCCGTGAGATCCGGCGCATCACCGACATCGCACGCGGCATCGACGAAGCCGAAGACAAGGAATTCGGCCCTGATTTCCGTGGTGACGAGCTACCCGCCGAGCTCGCGACTCGCAAGGCACGCAGGGCCAAGATCCGCGAGGTGATGAAGCAGCTCGAGGATGAGCAGGTGCAAGAGGACAGCGCCAACAAGCACGGTGAGTACCGCGAGAAAACCGGCCGCGGACGCAAGACCGTCCGCAAGAAGGGCACGCCTCCGGACAACAAGCAGAAGAACTTCACCGATCCGGAGAGTCGGATCATGGTGACCGGGAGCAAGAACTTCGAGCAGTGCTACAACGCACAGGCCGCAGTGGACGCGGCAGCGCAGATCATCATCGCCGCCGACGTGAGCGCGAACCCTTCGGACAACAAGGAACTGCTGCCGATGATCGATGCCGTGAAGAAGAACTGCGGACGGTCGGCCAAGCGCATCCTCGCGGACGCAGGCTACCGTGGGGAAGACAACTTCGCCGCGCTGGAGAAGCTCGGCTCGGATGCGTACATCGCACTTCGCAGGGGCGACGACTTGGCAGGCGACATCAGCACATCCAAGCCAGCGACAGCTCGCATGGCTCGCAAGCTGCGGACGAAGCGTGGACGAGCTCAGTACAAACGGCGGAAGGTCATCATCGAGCCGGTGTTCGGTTGGGCGAAGCAGATCCTGGGCTTCCGATCCTTCCTCCTGCGCGGCGTACGCAAGGTGAAGGGCGAATGGAACCTGGTCTGCGCGGCGCTCAATCTGCGAAGGATGAACGCGCTGATGACCCCGACCTGAGAGAAAGATCCCCAAGACTCCTGCAGGCCGTCGCAGAAGGTCTCCTGACTCGATCACGCTTCCCCGGGTAGAAGGGAACTCGGAAGACACTCCGGCAGCGACTCGGCCAGATCGGCCGATCAAACCCTGTCCTGTTGCCGATCTGTGGCGCAGACTCCTAG
>JBGTMW010000266.1:0-3995 GCA_041743365.1 Gemmatimonadaceae bacterium | reverse complement strand
GGATCGGAGCAGCGGCGGCGGCAGCCAGACGGAGGTGCATGCGTGAGGTCTGATGCCGTTGCGTGAGGCCGTCGATCGCTACCACGACCTGCTGACGGGGGACATCGCGGCCGACTCGCAGGGCCAGCTCGATGGGCAGCTCCAGAGCCGCGGACTCCTGTTCGGCGAGAGGCCGATCTGCACGGTTCTCCGGCCGCGTTTCATGAGCGCGCGACAGTACGAGTATCTCCAGAAGCGGTGCGCCCTCATCCTCCGCGCATTCGAGTCGGCGTATCGCGCAGCCATCGCCGACAGCGCGCTCCGGGCGCAGTTCGGGCTCGCCGAGTGGGAGGAGGAGCTGATCCATCACGATCCGCGCTTTCGCGATCCAAGCCCGGTCTCGCGTCTCGACGCGTTCTTCGTGGGGGAGGCCGCGGGGTTGCAGTTCACGGAATACAACGCCGAGACTCCGGCGGGGGCAGGCTACAACGACGTTCTCTCGGAGGTGTTCTACGGTCTCCCGGTGATGGCTGCCTTCCTCCGCGACTGGGACGTGCGGTCGTTGCCCGCGCGGCACAACACGCTGCACGCCCTGCTCGATGCGCACGCGCAGTGGTCGGGCCGGCGGGAGCGTCCGCGCATCGCCATCCTCGACTGGGCCGAGGTGCCGACGCGCAGCGAGTTCGTCCTTTTCAAGGACTACTTCGAGCGCCAGGGGCTGAGCTGCATCATCGTCGACCCCGCCGAATGCGACTATCGCAATGGCCGGCTCGAGGCCGGCGGCCGCCCGATCGACCTGATATACAAGAGGGTGCTGATCACCGAGCTGGTGAACCGCTGCGGGCTCGACCATGCCGTGGTGCGCGCCGTGCGCGACAACGCTGTGTGCATGGTGAATCCCTTTCGTTGCAAGCTGCTACACAAGAAGACGAGTCTCGCCGTGCTCAGCGACGAGCGGAATGCGCGGCTCTTCCCGGCAGTGGAGCGCGAGGCGATAGCGGCTCACATTCCCTGGACGCGGCGCGTCGAGGACCGCAGCACGGTGCACAACGGGAAGGCGGTGGACCTGCTTCCGTTCATATCGGCCAATCGGGCGACGCTCGTGCTCAAGCCCAACGACGAGTATGGGGGGACGGGAATCCTGCTGGGGTGGGAGACGGAGCAGGAGCTGTGGGATTCGACGGTGCGCGGTGCGCTCACCGATCCGTACATAGTGCAGGAGCGCGTCGCGCTGCCGACGGAGCCTTTCCCGAGCATGGATGGCACGACGCTGACCTTCGCCGACCGCATGCTCGATACCGCTCCGTACATAGGATATGGCAGGTTCGTCGATGGCTGCCTTTCGCGGCTGTCGACCGCTGCGCTGCTGAACGTCAGCGCCGGCGGCGGATCCAGCGTCCCGACGTTCGTGATCAATGCCAGCCGCGCAGGTTGAGACTGGCCTGTTCCCGGAACGTGCCGCATGGTGTGGAAGCGGGAGATCGATGCGAGGTGACTCCTGCCAGTCGCGCAGGTCGAGACTGGCCGGTTCCCGGAACGTGCTGCATGGTGTGGAAGCGGCAGATCGAGGCTAGGTGACTCCGTGCTGGCAGATGGGCCAATTTCACCGACGGTGACATCATGACTTTCCTCAAGGCACCTTCGCTCACGCTCGGCATCGAGGAGGAGTATCAGATCATCGATCCCGAGACCCGCGAGCTCAGGTCGTACATCACCGAGATCCTCAAGGGTGACTCGCTCATCCTCGAGGAGGTGAAGCCCGAGCTTCACCAGTCGATGGTGGAGATCGGCACGAAGGTGTGTCACAATCCGGCGGAGGTGCGCGCGGAGCTCGTTCGCCTGCGCGGCACGGTGATGACGCTGGCCGCGCGCAACGGGCTCAAGATCGCCGCGGCGGGGACGCACCCATTCTCCTCATGGCTCACCCAGGAGATCACTCCGCTCGAGCGCTACATGGGAGTGAAGGCGGATCTCGCCGACCTCGCGCAGCAGCTCCTGATCTTCGGGACGCACATCCACGTCGGCGTCGAAGACCACGATTTTCTCATCGATGCGATGAACGTGTCGCGGTACCTCCTGCCGCACGTGCTCTGTCTCTCGACCAGCTCACCATTCTGGATGGGGCGCAACACGGGTCTCAAGTCGTACAGGAGCGTGATCTTCCGGAACTTCCCTCGCACCGGCGTCCCGCCGGTGATGCCGACGTACGGCGACTATGCGACGCTCGTCGAGTCGCTCGTGAAGACCGGGTGCATTCCGAACGCCTCGAAGATCTGGTGGGATGTCAGGCCGCACCACATGTACCCGACGCTCGAGTTCCGGGTCTGCGACGTGTGCACGCGCGTGGACGAGGCCGTCTGCATCGGTGCGATCCTCCAGGCGATCATCGCGAAGCTGTGGAAGCTGCGGCACGACAACATGACGTTTCGTGTCTATCCTCTCACGATGATCGACGAGAACAAGTGGCGCGCGGTGCGGTACGGGCTCGACGGGAAGATGGTGGACTTCGGCAAGCAGCGAGAGCTGCCCGCGCGCGAGCTCATCAGGGAGATGATCGAGTGGTTCGTCGATGATGTTGTCGACGAGCTCGGCAGCAGGAAGGAGGTGGAGTATGCCTTCAGGATTCTCGATGAGGGTACCAGCGCCGATCGGCAGCTCGCGACTTTCAGGAGGACCGGCGACCTGAAGGCGGTGGTGGACCAGGTGATCCTCGAGACGGAGGAGGGCGTTCTTCCCGCTGCCGCGCGGGCCCAGCGCGGCCTTGCCGCGGACGTGCGTGCCGGGGGCGACGGGGTCTTAATGTCGCCGCCCCCCGCCTAGGCGCCGATCTTGCCTTTTCCGGCCTCATCCGCGGCGCCAACCAGCGCCCCGCTTTCCAGAGACCAGCGAATTCCGAAGGACATGCCGATGCAGAATAGACCGGTGATTGGCGTTCCCACCCAGAACCTCCAGAGCCTTGGCGGCATCCCCGCGGAGTTTCCGCCCTCGTGGGTGATGAGCCAGCGGTACATCCTCACGCTCACGGCGGCCGGGGCGCTTCCGTGGATGATCCCTCTCGTCGGCGACGATGAGTCGACGCTGCGGGGGATATACGACGAGCTCGACGGGGTCTTCCTGCCCGGCGGAGCCGACATCGACCCCGCGAGTTACGCCGAGGAGCGTCACCCGCTCTGCGACCGGACCGATGCCGCGCGCGACGCCGTGGAACTGAAGCTGGTCAGGTGGGCGATGGCCGACCGCAAGCCTGTGCTCGGTGTGTGCCGGGGTGTGCAGGTCATCAACCTCGCCGCAGGGGGGACGCTGTACCAGGACCTGGCGGACCAGTACGCGGGGACGATCAAGCACGACTATTTCCCGTTTAGCGGGCAGTACTCGCGGGATCACCTCGCGCACAATGTGGAGGTCGCGCAGAACACCCGGCTTGCCGAGATCATTGGAGCGGGCACCGTGCGTGTGAACAGCATGCACCATCAGGGGATTCGCGAGCTTGGCCGCGGCCTGGTGGCGACCGCGATTGCCCCGGACGGGCTCATTGAGGCTGCCGAGACGACGAATGGGTCGTTCGTGCTGGGGGTGCAGTGGCATCCGGAGGCGTTGACGGATCGTGATGAGCGGATGCGTCGGTTGTTCGACGAGTTTGTGGAGGCGAGTGGTGAGTATCGTGGTAGCCGGCTGGTTACGGCTTAGGGTTGGGGTGGGCGGGGCTGGTGGCGTTGGTGGCGCCGGATTAGGCTGCGCTGGGCCGCAGTCTAATTCGGGTACGGGGGTGTGATTAGGCTGCGGGATTCGCGGGACGAAAAGGATTATACAGCCAGTCTAATTCGCGTTAGGCTTCAATGCGGTTTAGTGCTCTTGTAACAGAACTGATTGATGGCTCGTGGGAGGGAGAAGCCGTCTCGATGTCGAGATCACCCGCGGGTGCATAAGGGCAGTGTCTCCCAGGCGTCCGAGCCCGAACGTCAGCGCGCCGAGCGGCAGGAAGTCGATGCTGAACCCTAACGTTGGTTGCAGCAGAC
>JBGTMW010000265.1:0-4378 GCA_041743365.1 Gemmatimonadaceae bacterium | reverse complement strand
TCGCGCCGCCGCGCACGGGCGGCGTTCGTCATCACCGAGGTAGCGCTCGCGGTGATGCTGCTCGTCGGAGCCGGGCTTCTCGCGCGAACAATGGCGAAGCTTCTGCGCGTGGACGCCGGATTCGACGCAACGAATCTTCTCACGCTCCAGGTTCAGGCCAGCGGCGACAGATACCCGGATGAAAGCTCCCTGCTGCTGCATCACGACCGCGTTATGGAGGCGGCCGCAGCGGTTCCCGGAGTGAGTGCAGTGGCGCTCGCGTCCCAGCTCCCGTTGAGCGGGATGTTCGACCAGTACGGGATCAGGGCCCGCGACCGGCCCCTCGAGAATCCGCAGCTCGCTCCCTCGGCCGATCGCTATCTCGTGACCGCGGACTTCCTCGCGGCGATGCGCATCCCGATCAGGCGAGGCCGGGCTCTCACCGCGGCCGATGACGACTCGACGGCTGCGCCAGTCGTGGTCGTGAGTGAGGGACTCGCGACGGCTATCTGGGGAAGCGAGGATCCCATAGGGAAGTTCATCCAGATGGGCGCCCCGGATACGCCGTGGCGGGAAGTGGTCGGAGTTTCAGGAAACGTTCGCCACACGCGTCTCGACGATGCGGCGACGCTGCAGGTCTACGTGCCCGAGCGGCAATGGCCCGACGTTAGCTCGCAGATGGTGCTCGTCGTTCGAACGCGGAGTGACGTCACCGCGCTCGCGCCGAGCATTCGCGCCGCGGCTCGCTCGGTCGATCCGTCACAGCCCATCGTCAACCTCGCGACGATGGCCGATGTCATCGCCCGATCGACGGCGCAGCGACGCTTTGCGCTCCTCCTGTTCGCCGCGTTCGGCGTCGTCGCACTGCTGCTGGCGAGCGCGGGGATCTATGGCGTGCTCGCGGGTCGCGTTGCCGAGCGCACCCGGGAGATCGGACTTCGTAGCGCGCTCGGCGCGACGCCGGCAGACATCGTCCGGATGGTGATGCGCGAGGGCGCATTGCTGACCAGCGCGGGCACCGTGCTCGGAATCGGAGGGGCGCTCCTGCTCGCGAGGTTCC
Source organism: Gemmatimonadaceae bacterium (assembly GCA_041743365.1). GTDB lineage: Bacteria > Gemmatimonadota > Gemmatimonadetes > Gemmatimonadales > Gemmatimonadaceae > JANPKQ01. Next base: position 3,339 of record JBGTMW010000265.1, on the reverse strand, counting down.
TGGGAGCGTTGCTCTACGGCGTCGAACCGGCCGATCCCGCGACTCTCGGCGGTGTGGTCGTCGTACTTTCATCCGTGGCGGTCATCGCGTGCCTGGTGCCTGCGATGCGCGCGATCAGGATCGATCCGATGGCGGCCTTGAGAGCGGAATGATGGCGGCGCTCGGGGTGGAACGGTGCAGCCGGGTTGCGCTCCGCATCGAAGTGCCGGCTGACCTCGAAGATGGGTGTCCCGGTTGAGCGGCAGCGTTCTAGTGAAGGCTCGGCCAGCCGAAGCGGAGGAGGCTGGCTTGCCCGCCGCCTCCCCCGCGTTGTCGGAGATCGATCGCGAGCTCGTCCGGCGTCATGCCATGTAGAACTCCCATGCGATCCGATCGGGATCCTTGAACGCCACGTAGCGTTTGCCGAGGGTCTCGTCGGTTTTTGCGCCCGTGTTTTCTATACCCGCGGCGGCCAGTGCCTTCGCGACGCGTTCGAGCTCCGTCTCCTCGGCGCATGCAAGCGCGATGTGATCGATCCCGACGCGGTGCGGACTGAACGTGTCGCCGGCCGGCGTCTGCGACGACGGCGCACGGAGCCCGAATGCCGTTCCCCCGGCGAGAAAGAGCACCAGCTCCGGGCTGTCAACGATCACGGGGAATCCGAGCGTCTCGGTATAGAATCGCTTTGCGCGGGCGAGATCGCTCACCCGCAGTGAGACATGATGGACACCAGTAGTCTGAATGTTGACCGACATCGGACCTCCGGGGAAAGGGAAACGGGGCTCGAAAGGGGCCAAACATGATGCCAGCCGATCCGTCTCGCCAGTCTCCGAACCTCGAGGTGCCGAGGTCGGCGCGACCAAGACGCTTCGATAGCCGAAGCACCGGGACGCTTGGACCCCTGCGTACCGCACGGTCCCGGGGGAGTGGATCTCGGCGCCGCATGCGTTGAACAGCGGCACGGGTGAAACGGTTATACGGTAACGCAGGCCATTGCGCTCGGCTGACGTAAAACGCGTCAAACGGTCGACGGCGTCAAACGGTCAACGGCGTCACCAGCTTCCGGCTGGAAGCTTGTAGCTCGCCATTCACCGTTTGACGCCGTTGACCTTTGACGCTGGTCATCTCAGCCGCTCCAGGATGCCCGTGTGACCGCATAACCGTTTTTAACCCGTGCCGCCGTTTACGCCGTTCACGCCGTTGACGCTCTACCACTCCGTGATTCGTCGCGCGGCGACAAACCGCTTCGCCAGCCATCTCCCTCGCGAGGAGTCGAGGTCATCGTAGCGCACCGCCCCGCCACTCGACGTCGCGTGGATGATGCGGTTGTCGCCTGCGTATACGGCAACGTGCGAGATTCGCGACCCTTTTTCCGAGAAGAACATCAGGTCGCCGGTCCGCAGCGCGCTGATGCGGGGGCTGATCTTCATTCCGACCTGGGCCTGCTCCCGTGCGGTGCGGGGAAGCTGCACGTCATGTCGTTCGAAAACATACTGGACGAATCCGGAGCCGTCGAAGCCCGAGGCGGGGGAGTTTCCACCCTGTCGGTACTGGACCCCGAGGTAGCGCTCCGCCGTCGGCAGCAGGGCCGCGCCGAGTGCGGGGCTGCGCGTCGACGGAACGACTGTCCTCGACAGCGTGGGTGCAGGGGTGCGCGACGAGCGCTCCGTCGATGACGTCCGATAGTAGTTGTTGCGTCCACGACCGCCGAAATGCAGCGCGAAGCCGACACGCACTTCCGTGGTGTGACGCTCCAGCGAGATGGCCCCTGCATCCGAAGGGTCGAACAGCGTTCGCGAGCGTGCCTCACCAACGAGCGACATGGCCGAGAAGAGCGGTATGGTCAGCCCTCCGCCCCAGCTCCAGTGCGGAACGGCGTTGCGCATCGACGCATCGCCGACTCCCGACTGCATGCCGGCGCCGATGAAGCCGTAGGGCACGAGGGTGCGTCGCGGGTCACCGCCGCCCAGGAGCGTCGGCGAGACGACGAAGTCGGCATCGGCGGTCCAGAGCAGATCGCGGTCGGAGTCGACGCCGGCCTCGGTGCGACGAGCGGCGCCGCCGGCGCGGAGTCCGAAGGCATGCGACGCCACGCCGAACGTGCCCCCGTACAACCACGCAGATCCATCGTCGGGACTTCGGGAGGCATGGAAGGACAGCGAGGTCTGAGCGAGTGCGGCACTCGGAATCGCGGCGACGAGGGCGAGCGCGGCGAGAGTGCGGTTCAGCCTGCCGGTGTGTCGCTGCACGGTACGCTCCTGTTGAGGTCAACTCGGTGGAACGCACGAGCCCTGCCCGTCGCCGCCGTCACTCATCGGCAACGCAAGTCGCTGTGTCGAGCGGATTTCCGGGAACCGCTCGACGAGGGCATCGCGTGAGTCGTCCGATCCAGTGGACGCAGGGTCGTCCGCGCGGAGGCACACGGTCGCGCGTGCGGCGCTCCGTGGGCGGGAGCTTCCTGGCCTTCGGCCGGTCGACCTGGGTACATCGATTCCCGACGGGATCAGGGAAGGGTCGTGCGTCGATCGCATGTCACCTACGTGCCTCGTCGCACGGGGTGTCGGACTCTACCATGCAGGGACCGGATTCACAGACATTTCAGGAGTTGTGGCGGTGTGTTGCGATGGAGTTCGAACGGTCCGAGCGTGTCAACGTTCACGATCACCCGAAGCGTCATTCGACCTCCGTCGATGCGACCCACGTACCGGGCAGGCACGGAGTCGGGTACTTCACCGACGCGCACGGGACCTCCGTGCTCGCGCACGTGGACACCGCCCTGCTCGAAGCGTCCATCGCCGCCGGGCCGGATCGGGCCGGCGAGCCCGCCGTGCGCACAGTCGTACTCAATGCTGCCACCCGATTCCGTGAGCACGAGCCCGACGTGCTTGCCGCCCCACTGGCCGAGGACTGCATTGCCATCCCCGGGCTCGGGCGATACGCCCGTGCAGTGCAGCGTCGCGGCGAGCACCGCGAAGCTGGCCAGCATCGTCATGACACGCATGTCGCCTCCGTTTGTTGGCCTCGTGGTGCCGCTAATGCGCCGTCCTACGCCCGCACCAGCCTCTTGTACGCAATCCGATGCGGCTGGTCCGCATCCGGACCCTTACGCTTGTGCAGATCCTCGATGTACGCCTGGTAGTTCCCCTCGAACCAGACCGTCTCCGAGTTCCCCTCGAACGCCAGGATGTGCGTCGCGATGCGATCCAGGAACCACCGGTCGTGGGTGATCACCACCGCGCACCCGGCAAAGTCCAATAGCGCGTCTTCCAGTGCCCGAAGCGTATCGACATCGAGATCGTTCGTCGGCTCATCGAGCAGCAGCACGTTCCCGCCCGACTTGAGAGTGTTCGCGAGATGCAG
>JBGTMW010000264.1:0-7607 GCA_041743365.1 Gemmatimonadaceae bacterium | reverse complement strand
GGCCACGATGCGGCGGATCGGCGCAGCGGCCGCAACGCCGGGCGTCGTGCGGACAAACAGCGTCGTGCGCGGGAAGTATCGCTGCGCCAGCGGGACGTACACGAAGTTGCGCGGATCTTCCCCAAGGGACCGATACTTTGCATTCCGCGCGACGCCTACCACCGTCAGCAGGATTTCGTCATTACGAATGGTCTTGCCGATCGCCGGCTCGTTGGGCCAGAGTCGCCCGGCGAGCGTTTCGTTGATGATTACCACCGGTACGGCACCCTCCCTGTCCGCCTCGGTGAACCCACGGCCGTGAACGATCGGAAGGCGAAGGGTCTCGAAGTATCCCGGCGTGATCACGTTCCAGTCGGTGCGCAGGTCGTTCCGTTCGTCGTCCGCGGGTGCATCCGGGATCCTGAGCCCGCCGAGGCCCAGCCCGCTGCCTCCGAGCGGAAGCGCGGCGCTGAGGGCCGCGCTCCGGACTCCCGGGAGCGCGCGAACACGCTCCAGAAGCGCCGTCGCGAACCGGGTTCCACGCGCCTCCTCGTAGTTGACGAGGCGGAGGTCCATCGACGCCAGCTGGACATCGCGCGGCTCGAAGCCGGCATCGATGCCTCTTGCGTGCATCAGCGCTCGTCCGAACAGGCCGGCGGTGATCAGCAGCAGCATCGAGAACGAGATCTGGGCGACCAGTAGCCCGCTGCGGAGGCGCAGCCTTCGGCCGCTGCCCCCTCCCTCCGATTTGAGCGCAGGGGTGAGCGCCGGCCGCGTCGTTTGCAGCGCCGGTACCAGTCCCGCCAGGAGGCCGCTCCCGAGTGAAAGGACGAGGGCGAAGGCGAGCACCCTCCAGTCGATCGACGGTTCGAAGCCGAGCGGAACCGGCAGCCGCGGAACGAGCATCATGAGGCCGCGGACGAGCCAGTGTGCCAGGAACACTCCCCCGACACCGGCTGCGACGAACAGCATCACGCTCTCCGTCACCAGTTGCCTCATCAACCTCGCGCGGGTCGCGCCCAGGGCAAGGCGGACCGCGATCTCGCGCTGCCGGGACGCCACCCTTGCGAGCAGCATCCCTGCGACGTTCGTGCTCGCAATGAGTAGAACGAGTCCCGCTACTGCGAGCAGGAGCGCCATGAAGCCGCTGACCATCTTGCGCAGCTCGCCGGGAAACACGCTGGAGGGCATGACCCGCACCCCCTTTCCACGGTTCGCTTCCGGGTAGGTCTGCTCTAGACGGTGCGCAATGGTGCTCAGCTCCGCCTGTGCGGCACCAAGGGGCACATCGGGGGCGAGTCGTCCCACAGCCGTCAGCCAGACACTCGGCCGGCTGGTGAGCAGATCCGCCGGCATGCCCAGGAGCGGCGATGCCATGATCGGCGCCCAGAGGTCGGGCACGAGCACGATCGGGCCCTGAAAACCCTGCTCTGCCACGCCGACGACCGTGAATGGTGACCCGTTCAGGACGATCGTGCGGCCGATCACCCCCGGGTCCCGAGCGAAACGCTCGCGCCAGAATCGATGGCTCAGCACGACGACCGGGCTGGCCCCGGGAGCGCGGTCCTCATCGGGGGCGAAGAACCGCCCCAGCGCAGGCTTCGCCTGGAGCACCTCGAAGAAAGTGCCGCTGACGAGACTTCCCTTCACCGCCTCGCCGCCGTCCGGACCAGCCAGGCTCAGCGAGCGCGGCTCCATCTGGAACGCGGCCAGGCCCGTGAGAGTCGATGTCTCCGCGCGATAGTCGACGAAGTTGGGATAGGAGAAGTTGTCGAAGCCGCTCCCATCCTGGGTGCGCCCGATGTGCACTACCCGTTCGGGATCGCCGATCCCCGGGGGCGGCCGGAGCAGAAGCGTATTGGCGACTGTGACGATTGCCGTGGTCGCGCCAATGCCGATGGCGAGGGAGAGCAGCGCAGTGACGGTGAAAAGCGGGCTCTGACCGAGCGTCCGCGCGGCGTAGCGCAGGTCCTGACGCGAAGTGTCGAACACGGTGTCCTCGACGAACGGGTGTGCCTCGGAAGGAATGCCGCGTGCGCAGTCCGCACGCTGCGACGTGGGGCGTGAGGACAATGTGACGATGCCTGAACGACGCCGCCATACGGCACAACGGCGCCGAGACACCCCGGTTTCGAACCGTCAGCCCGAACCGACCGGAGGCCGGCACGGGCGGGTGTCATCGTGGCGTTAACTTCCGTGCGACCTACACGCAGCAGTCGGACAATCCCCCCACCCCTGGACAGGAAGTCATGGCCCTGTTGGGCATGCAGGACGTGAGCATCGCGTTCGGAGGACCGGCCGTCCTCGACAGCGCGAATTTCGCGATCGAACGCGGGGAGCGAGTGTGCCTCCTCGGCCGGAACGGCGCCGGCAAGAGCACCATCATGAAGCTTCTCGATGCGACGATCGCCCCGGATACGGGAGACATCGTCCGCGAGACGGGAGTGACCGTTGCGCGCCTCGAGCAGGAGCTACCCGCCGGGATCGAAGGCATCACCTTCGACGTCGTGGCCGCGGGACTGGGTGAAACCGGGAGACTGCTCGCGAGGTACCACGCAGCGACCCATCGCGTCGGGTCCCAGGCCAGCGACAGCGCCATGCGCGAGCTCGATCGGCTGCACCATGCGCTCGACATTGCCGACGCATGGCAGGTGAATAGCCGCGTCGAGACGGTGCTCCTCCACCTCGGGCTGGACGCCGATGAACCGTTCTCCGCCGCGTCCGGTGGTCGCAAGCGTCAGACACTGCTCGCACGGGCACTCGTGCGTGAGCCCGACATCCTGTTGCTCGATGAGCCGACCAACCATCTCGATGTTAGTGCGATCGAATGGCTGGAGACCTTCCTTGTCGACCGCGGGCCGACCCTGGTCTTCGTCACGCACGACCGCGCCTTTCTCCGGCGCGTCGCCACGCGGATCGTGGAGCTCGACCGGGGAAAGCTCGTAGACTGGGGCACCGACTACGACACGTACCTGTCGCGAAAAGAGGCGGCGCTCGCCGTCGAGGCACGCGAGTGGGAACAGTTCGACAGGAAGCTCGCGCAGGAGGAAGTGTGGATCCGCACGGGAATCCAGGCCCGGCGCACGCGGAACGAGGGGCGCGTGCGATCGCTGGAAGCGCTGCGAGTGGAGCGGAAGATGCGTCGTGAGCGAACTGGGACCGTCAGGCTCCAGGCGCAGGAAGCCGGGCGGTCGGGGCGGCTCGTGGTCGAGGCGAAGGCCGTGAGCTTTGCGCGGAACTCTCGTCCGATCGTGAGCGATTTCACCACGACGATCGCGCGCGGTGATCGTGTGGGTCTCATCGGTCCGAACGGATCGGGGAAGACGACACTGCTGCGACTGCTGCTCGGGGATATCGAGCCCGAATCGGGAACGGTCCGCATGGGGACCGGGATCGAGCTTGCGTATTACGATCAGCTGCGTGAGCAGCTCGACCCCGACCGCACCGTCTTCGACAGCATCGCCGACGGCGCCGATTTCATCTCGATCAGCGGCGAGAGAAAGCACGTCTCGGGTTACCTCAGGGATTTTCTCTTTCCCCCCGATACGACGCGGACGCCTGTCAGGGCTCTTTCGGGAGGTGAGCGCAATCGGCTCATGCTGGCGAGACTGTTCACCAGATCGTTCAACCTCCTCGTGCTCGACGAGCCGACGAACGATCTCGACATCGAGACCCTCGACCTGCTCGAGGAGCTGCTGCTCGATTTCCCGGGGACGCTGATCCTGGTGAGCCACGATCGGGCATTTCTCGACAACGTGGTGACCAGCACGCTCGTGCTCGAGGGGGATGGACGGGTGGGTGAGTACGCCGGCGGCTACACCGACTGGGTGAGGCAGCGTCGCATCCTTCGGCCGGCCGCTGTGCCTTCAGCCGGAGCCACCGCGGCGCCTGCGGTTTCGAAATCGGGCCCGGCGAGAAAGAGAAGGCTCAGCTTCAGCGAGACGGGCGAGCTGGCGTTGCTTCCCGATCGCATCGATGCGCTCGAGAAGGAGCGTGACGATGTCTACGCCCTGCTGGCAGACCCCGCGGTCCTTCGAGACGGCGCGGCAGTCGCCGCGGCGAAGACGAGGCTCGCTGCCATCGAAGCCGCGATCGTGGAGCTGACGGCTCGGTGGGAGACGCTCGAAACGATCGCCGCCGACGGCTGACCCGCGGTGAGCCGCAAGTCGATGCAGGCGTGCCTTCCTGATTCGATTCACGGAACGCCCGCGATCGTTCCCTTTCCTCTACTCGAGCGTCCTGTACCGCAGCCACCAGATGCCAGAGATGCCGCCTTCCCCATCCAATCCGACGCGAATTCCCGTCTACGACTTCAGCGTGCCCACCGAGGCCGACGCTGTCGCGGCGCTCCACCGTGTGTGGGGACCCGAGCGCGGCGAACGTCTGTGGCTCGACGCCTGCCGATCGGCGGGCGTACGACCGGGGCGGGTGACTGACGTCGCCCAACTCGAACGTGCGGCGGCGGCCCTGGGCGCTGCAGGGGGAGCCACGGCGACCGTTGCCCGGTCGATCGAGATCAGGCTGCGCACTCATGCCCGCCTCGCCGCGAAGATCGCGGATGCGAAGACAAGGATCCCCACATGACCCGCGCCGATCCTCTCCACGATGTGGCGCGGCTGCAGGAAATCGCCGATCTCCGCCTTCTTTCGACAGACATCGATCCGATTCTCCAGGACGTCGCCTCGCGAGCGGCGGCACGACTGGGAATGCCCGTGTCCCTGGTGAGCGTGGTTCTCGACGAGGCACTCCACGTCGCCGGCTCCCATGGGATCGACGGCCTCTGGCTCGGCGAAACGGGTGGGCATCCCGTCGAGTGGTCGTTCTGTGCTACGTCTGTTCGGACCCGCGAGCCGTTCGTCGTCCAGAACGCCGCCGAACACCCGGACCACCGCACGAACCCGCTCGTTACTCAGGACGGCGTGCGATGCTATGCGGGGGTTCCGTTGATCTCATCCCGAGGGTTCGTCCTTGGAAATCTCTGCGTCGTCGGACTCGAGGAGAGAGTGTTCGTCGCGGACGAGATTGCCGCCCTCCGCTCGCTCGCGGTCGAAGCGGTGCTCAGGATAGAGGAACGGCGCGCCCCGTAGCGCGCGCCGTTCCAGCCAGTTCGAGCGATTCGGAGCCCGCCTACGGCCGCGCCATGAAAGCCGCGCCTCCAAGGATTGCCGCGGGAATCATCATCGCCAGCCAGCCCAGCAGCGCCGTGGCGATCGCCTTCCCCGTCGAGAAATCCAGCGCCTGCCGGATCGCGATGACACCCGTGATCAGCACCCAGATCCCGACCACGGTGCGGACTGTCCAACCCAGTCCTGGAATGATGGCGAGCACCAGGAGAACCTGCGGTGACTGCGCGAAGCCGATGGTTCTGAGCAGCTCGCCCCAGGTCGCTTTTCCCCCAAGGAGCTTGTCACCGATCAGGTAGGTGATCCCGGACCACAGCACCCAGGCCACCATGGACCAGATGAGGGCCGCCACGATGCCGCCCGATCCTCCGCGAGCAGCGCCGATCGCCGAGGCGACCGCGCCGAGCGCCACGACGACGGCCGCCTGACCGGTAGCGGATGTATCGGCTTCCACCTCCTCGTACGTCGGGACGTCGAGTAGTGCCGCACCCTTCATGCGCTCGGTGATCGATCTCATTCCATGCTCCTGATGTGAGAGGTAACCGAACTCGAACCAGCCGCTCTGCAAGGCCCGGCCTGACACTGCGGTGCGCCGGCCGTTCACCACTCTACGAGACACATCCGGCGGATGTTGCGGGATCTTTGAACGTCGCGCATGACCTCGAGCGACGCAACATCGATCCGTTGATCCCCTTGCGAGACCGGCGGGCGCTCTGCGCATATTAGCGGGCGCGCCGGAAACCGGGCTCCCCCACCACTCCTTCTCCACAGAGGCCTCACCAACGCATGGCTGATGCTCTCGTACGACTGACACCTCGCCGCTTCGGTCAGACCATGCGGCGCGATGCATGGTGGCTGCAGCCCCTCATCACCTTCGCCATTCTCGGATCGTTCGTCGTCTACGCCACGTGGGCCGCGTTTCAGGGTCGGAACTACACGGCCGGGCCCTACCTGTCGCCCTTCTACTCGCCCGAGCTGTTCGGCGACTCGCCGCATTCGTGGTTCGGGCCGCGACCGGGCTGGTGGCCCGGCTGGCTGCCCTTCTCTCCGGCATTGCTGATCCTGCCATTTCCCGGGCTCTTCCGCTTCACCTGCTACTACTATCGCGGCGCCTACTACAAGGCGTTCTGGGCCGATCCTCCCAACTGCACCGTCGGCGAGCCAAGAAAGAGCTACTGGGGGGAGCAGCGTTTTCCGCTCATCATCCAGAACGTTCACCGGTACTTTCTCTACGTCGCGCTCGTCTTCCTCGTCATTCTGTCGTACGACGTGTTTCTCGCGACGCAGTTCCGCGATCCGGCGACCGGCACCGTTTCCTTCGGCATTGGCGTCGGGACGATCGTCCTCGCGGTGAACGTCGTTCTCCTCGGCGGATACACCCTCGGGTGCCACTCGCTGCGCCACCTCGTCGGCGGAATCCTCGACCAGCCGTCCCGCGCACCGGTGCGCAAGCGCGCGTACGACTGCGCGAGCTGCCTCAACCGCGGCCACATGCGCTGGGCGTGGCTCAGCCTGTTCGGGGTCGCCTTCGCGGACCTTTACGTCCGGCTGTGCGCGACCGGTGTCTGGAGCGACGTGAGGCTCATTTGATGGCCGAGTACCAGACGCACGATCACGACGTGCTCGTGATCGGCGCAGGAGGGGCCGGCCTCCGCGCAGCGATCGAGGCAGCGGCGGCGGGCGTCAGCGTCGGGCTGGTCTGCAAGTCGCTGCTGGGCAAGGCGCACACCGTCATGGCGGAAGGTGGTGTGGCGGCCTCGCTCGCCAACGTCGATGACCGCGACGACTGGAAGGTCCACTTTGCCGACACGATGCGCGGCGGACAATACCTGAACAACTGGCGCATGGCGGAGCTGCACGCGCAGGAGGCCCCGGATCGTGTGCGGGAGCTCGAGGCATGGGGCGCCCTCTTCGACCGGACCGCCGATGGTCGCATCCTGCAGCGCAACTTCGGAGGTCACAAGTACCCGCGCCTTGCACACGTCGGTGATCGCACCGGCCTCGAGATGATCCGCACTCTCCAGGATCACGGGATCCATCGCGGTATCGACGTCCACATGGAAGTCACCGTGCTCTCACTGCTGAAGGATGGCGATCGCGTATGCGGTGCATTCGGCTACGACCGCGACAGGGGGCGTTTCCGTCTATTCCGCGCGAAAGCCGTCGTGCTCGCGACGGGCGGCATCGGCCGCGCGTACAGGATCACGAGCAACAGCTGGGAATACACCGGCGACGGTCACGCTCTCGCCTATCGGGCGGGCGCCGCGCTCCAGGACATGGAATTCGTCCAGTTTCATCCCACGGGGATGGTGTGGCCGCCGAGCGTTCGCGGCATTCTCGTCACCGAGGGAGTGCGCGGCGAGGGCGGCATTCTCAAGAACCGGAATGGACGCCGGTTCATGTTCGATGACATTCCGGAGAACTACCGCACACAGACCGCAGACACGCCCGAGGAGGGCTGGCGCTACACCCAGGGCGACAAGGCCGCCCGACGCCCGCCCGAGC
>JBGTMW010000263.1:0-2322 GCA_041743365.1 Gemmatimonadaceae bacterium | reverse complement strand
GGCACCGACGTTTCCCTGCTCGAAGGTCTCTCTCAGACCCTCGCCGCCGTGGGACACACCACCCAACTGGCCTCGTCGCTCGCGGAGGCGATGGAGGTCACGTCGGTCAACCCGCCCCTCGTCGCCGTGGTAGACCGGACGTTGATCCTCCCGGCAGGCGATGCACTCCGGCTGCCTCTCGCTCGTGGCGGAACGATGGTTGTCTACACCGCCGACGGATCCCGCGCGACACCGCTGCCTGTCTCCGTTCAGCGTGCAGTGCTCGCCGATCTCCGACTTCCGCTCGAGCGGCACAGGCTCGTCGCTCTTCTCCAGCACGTTGAGAGTCGCGCACGAAGCACCGGACGTGATCGGGCCCCGACCCCGCCGGAGAACCAGGCGACGCCCTGACCTCGGGCGACCTGACCGCCCGAGTCGGCACGCGCTCAATGTCCGACTGGAAGAGTGAGCTGACCTTGCTCACGCGCTCCATGGGTATGCTGGTGCGCGGAGCGGCGAGAGAGCTCGCTCACTCCATCACGGGTGGCAGCCCCTACGAGATCGCCGCCTACCGTGGCCACGGCACGGCCGAGCGCCTGTACGTCCACGGCCGGGTGCTCGAGGGCAAGGGAATCACGACGGCACGCCAGGCCGATTCCACCTGGAAGAACCTCGTCAACACTCTGAAGCGGCTCGAAGCCGATCCTCTTCCCTTCGCTCGGGTATCGGCGCGATTCGGCGATTTCGAGCAGGAGATCGTGGCCGATGAGGAGGGATTTTTCGGCGGCTGGGTCCCGACGGGCGGAGCCCTCCCACCCGACACCCTCTGGCACCCGGTGGAGCTCAAGCTCCTCGGACCGCTTCGGCCGCAGGACTCACAGGTGCGCGCGACATCGCTGGCGGTCGTCCCTCCCGGAGACGCGGCGTTCGGGATCATAAGCGACCTCGATGACACCGTCATCCAGTCGCACGTGACGAACTTCCTGCGCGCAGCGCGGACACTCTTTCTCGGCAACGCCCGCACGAGGCTTCCCTTCCCGGGTGTCGCGGCGTTCTACCAGGCGTTGCACGTCGGGAGCGGCGGTTCCCGGAATCCGCTGTACTACGTCTCCAGCAGCCCATGGAACCTCTTCTCGCTGCTGACGGAGTTCCTGGACCTCCAGGGCGTACCCATCGGTCCGCTGATGCTGCGCGACTGGGACCTCGGGCGGCAACTGATCGCTTCGGACTCGCACCAGTCCCACAAGGGCGCGATCATCCGCGAGATAGTCGCGCTGCATCCCACCCTTCCATTCATACTCATCGGCGACAGCGGGCAGCAGGACCCGGAGATCTACAAGGCGATCGTGGAGGAATTCCCCGACCGCGTGCTGGCCGTGTACATCCGCAACATCAGGAGATCGCCGGAGCGGGTGGCGGCGGTGAGCGCGCTGGCCGACCAGGTCCGCGTCGCGGGGTCGACGCTGGTCCTCGCCGACGACACCCTGGCTGCCGCACGGCACGCCGCGGAGCACGGCTGGATCACGGAGGAATCCCTCGCATCGATCGGCCAGGACAAGCAGGCCGACGAGGGTGTCACCGATGAGAAGGCCCCGGCTCCGGGAACTCCGGACGAGGATGATGGAACGCCGACAGTCGTGGTCGAGGGCTGACCAGCATCGCTTGCCGGGACACCGGTTTTTCATTAGATACGGAGTACAACAAAACCGCTTCGTGGTGATTTAGGGCAACTTGCGACCACGTTAAACAATCGCTAAAGCGCCGGCCCGGCGCCCCCCGCGTGCGGGCGTTTTTGCATCTGCAGGAGACCATGTCACGACCATCTGCTCCATCACGCTTTCTCGAAGCGCTCTCGCGCCGCGTTCTCATCTACGACGGCGCGATGGGTACGAACATCCAGCGCCACAACCTCACCGCGGAGGATTTCGGCGGAAAGGCTCTCGAAGGCTGCAACGACAATCTGGTCCTCACGCGCCCCGACGTAATAAGGAGCATCCACGCGTCGTTCCTCGCCGTTGGCTGCGATGTAGTCGAGACCTGCACCTTCCAGTCGACGCCGCGCCGCCTCGCGGAGTGGGGGCTCGGTGACAGGACGCGCGAGATAAACGTGACCGCTGCACGGCTGGCACGCGAGGCATGCGATGCCATCGCGACTCCGGATCATCCCCGCTTCGTCGCCGGATCCATAGGACCGACGGGCATGCTGCCCTCGAGCAGCGACCCTGCCCTCTCCGACATTACCTTCGGCGAGCTCGCGGAGAACTTCTACCAGCAGGCGAAGTTCCTCGTCGAAGGCGGGGTCGATGTGCTGCTCGTCGAGACGGCCCAGGACATCCTCGAGGT
>JBGTMW010000262.1:0-3280 GCA_041743365.1 Gemmatimonadaceae bacterium | reverse complement strand
CGACGAGCAGCCGGCGATGATCGAGATCGTCCCCGTGGGCGCGATCGTCGTCACGTTGCAATTGCGCAATAGCTGCATGGGACGAATGCGCTGCCCTTCTGCGTCGCGCGCGCAGGTTGCATCGGGGCCCCAGATCGACTTTGCCCACTCCGGGAACGGGCCACGCTCCGTCGCCAGCCTCTCGCTCTCGCGCTTGCTCTCGATGTCGAAGAACTCCATCACGTTCCGGCCGAACTCCACGCCCTCGGGCGAATCGTAGCGCAGCCCCAGGCGCACCATCGCATCGGCGAAGCCCATGAGGCCGAGGCCGATCCGGCGAATGCGACGCGACAACGCCTCGATCTCCGGCAGCGGATAGCGGTTGACATCGATGACGTTGTCGAGGAAGTGCGTCGACAGGTGGATGTCGAGCTTGAACGCATCCCAGTCGAGCTTTCCGTCCTTCACATGGTGGCCGACGTTGATGCTGCCAAGGTTGCAGACATCGTAGGCCAGCAGCGGCTGCTCACCACACGGGTTGGTCGCCTCGTAGCTTCCGAGGTGCGGCACGGGATTGTATCGATTGGCCTCATCAATGAAGAAGCAGCCAGGCTCACCCGTGCGCCACGCGCCGAGGATCATCCGATCCCACACCTCGCGCGCCTCGAGCTGCCCCACGACCGCGCCGGTCTTGGGCTCCTTGAGGTCGTAGCTCGCACCAGACCTCACCGCCTCCATGAACTCCGTCGTCACCGCGACCGAGATGTTGAAGTTGGTGATCTGCGTGAGGTCTTCCTTGCACGCGATGAAGTCCAGGATGTCGGGATGGTCGACGCGGAGGATCCCCATGTTCGCACCGCGCCTGGTGCCGCCCTGCTTCACCGCATCGGTGGATGCGTCGTACAGCTTCATGAACGACACTGGCCCTGATGCCACACCAGTAGTCGACCTCACCATGGAACCCTTGCCGCGGAGCCGCGAGAAGGAGAAGCCCGTGCCGCCGCCGCTCTGATGGATCAGCGCCATCGATCTCAGCGTGTCGTAAATCCCGTTCTGGCCATTGGAAAGCGCGTCTTCCACCGGCAGCACGAAGCACGCGGAAAGCTGCCCCAGCGGACGCCCTGCGTTCATCAGCGTCGGCGAGTTAGGCTCGAACCGGCGCTGCGTCATCAGCGCATAGAACTCCTCGGCAACCTCGTTCACGGCCCTGTCACCCGCGCCATACCGACGATCAGCCTCCGCGACCACGGTCGCGACTCGCCAGAACAATTCCTCCGGCGACTCCACCGGCTTCCCGCTCTCGTTCTTCACGAGATAGCGCTTCTCCAGAACTGTGCGTGCATTCTGGCTCAGCGTGACGGGGCCGGCGGGAGGCTTCAGTTTGGGCATGGCGACAATACTCCGTGACGTAATTCTGGCTGCGTCAATATAGGGGGAAATGGTCGGAGCCGGCAGGAAAAACGAGGCCCCGTTCCAAGCAGGGCGCGCATAGTACCGGGGATCGTGTTTCCGCGCCAGTGTACCCTCAAGTCCCTGCCCCGCCACAGTTTACGAAATCGATATCACGAAGCTCCGTCGTTCCACATCTTATCCACGCGACCGGTTCGGGCGATCCGTGACGTCGGGCACAGATCGGGCGAACGAGTCAGGAATCGGAGGTTCCCGAGGGCCACCTCGAGAGTGAACTCGTTTGGCAGCCCGGGGATGCGGGACGCGTTGTTGATCCAGCGCCCACCAGGGCCGTTCCCGTCAGGTCAACGCTCCGGGGGTCAACTCTTGTTTCCGCGATCGATCGGTGTTGCCTGGATACACGAGCGCATTGGGCGTGCCTGATCGGGCGCGCACGGCCGAAAGGCTGGCTACTACGACGAAAGAGTGATCGGATGCAACGGATCTAACGGATGAAAGGGCGGGCTCGGCATGGGGCTGGCCCAGGTGCGCTCGGACCTGGAATCGGCTGGAGGTCGATCTCTCTTTTTTTGGAAACTGCAACTGCAACGGCGTTGGGCAGGCGGCAGGGTCACTAAACACCACGCCGGCTTTTTTCAATCAATCCTTCAATCAATCCACTCGAGGCCCGACCCGCCCCTCCGCGTCCCGATCCCGGACCGCTACCCGCACTTTCATCCGTTCAATCCGAAGCATCCGATTTCTCCCTCTTCGTAGTAGCCAGCCCCACCCAACACCGGCGCGCACCACCTGATCACGCCCTCCGATCAACCGAACCGCCAGGCTCCTCCATGATCGCACGCAGCGAATCGTGAACCGGAAACTCCCCGCGCCGATGCCGCTCCTGGAGCTCGACGTACGCAGCAACCGTATGCGCGATCCGCTCCCGCATCTCGGGAGTCGTGGGCCGAACGACCTTGCCGGGAACACCGAGCACGAGGGAGTTGGGCGGGATCTGCATCCCCTCCGTGCACACGGCACCGGCACCGACGATCGAGCCCGATCCCACGGTCACGTGGTTCAGCACCACCGCGCCCATCGCTATCAGGCAGTCATCACCGATCGTCGCGCCATGAACGATGGCGCGGTGGCCGATCGCGACGCGCGCGCCGATGGTGGTCGGAACGCCGGGGTCCACGTGAATGATCGTTCCGTCCTGGACGTTCGAGGATTCGCCTATCACGATCGGCGCAGTGTCGCCGCGGATCACGGCCGTGGGCCACACCGAGACGCGGGGACCGAGGGTCACGTCCCCGCAGACGATTGCGAGCGGGTGCACGAACGCGCGTGGATGAATTGCCATGTGCTCCCCTCAGAACGAGAGGCCAAGAGTGAGGTACACCGACACGCTGCGGATGTCGGCCAGCCCCGCATCCCTGATCGGCGTGGCGACGCCGAGCCGGAAGCGATATGGCACGTCGTACGGGAGCGCGGCGTCGAGGTTGATCTCCCCGCCCGCCGACGCGATCACCCTGGCGTCGGCCGCGGTGTTGATGCATGGCTGCGGATCGAACGTCACGCGCGGACACCACGCGCCTCCGGCGTCGGCGAACGCCGTCACCGACAGCTTGTCGAAGAACACTGGCAGCATCCGAATTCCGCGGGCCGGGATGAAGAGCGGCGCGCGATACTCGAGCGATCCCGACGCGACGCGACGACCCTCGAGCGCGCCCGCGGGAAAGCCGCGCACGCCGAAGGTGCGCGGTGAGTCGCCCAAGCTGTAGCCCGGGAGAACCTCGATCGAAGAACCGCTCGTTCCGCCGATGCCGAACTCGGACGTCGAGTTGCTGCTGGCGAATGCGCCCGCCGCACGCGCGGCGATCACGTGGTGCGCGAAGCCGGGCAGGTTCAC
>JBGTMW010000261.1:0-5366 GCA_041743365.1 Gemmatimonadaceae bacterium | reverse complement strand
CTACCAGCGTAGTGAACGCCACCGAGGCCGACTGGCCCGCCTTCAACCGCACACGGGTGCGCAGCGCGAAGATCGGGTCGAGTACCGCTCCCGTGGTGTTCGACAACGGCTCATCGTTCTCGATCGCGATCGGGTCGCGCGTGGTTCGCCCGCGGCCGAGGAATCGCGCGCGATCGGTCTCGCAGGTCACCGCGCCGACGCGCTCACTGCCGCCGCTATCCACCACGTGCACGCACCACAGCGAGCGCTCGGTCGCGGACCTCGGGCGCCGGGTGGCGGTAATCGCCGTACACCACTCGTGCCACTCGGTCTCGACGAAGAGGTTCGCGAACGCGGGGTGGGCTCGGTCGGCCTCGGGCTTGGTCAGGACGATCTCTCCGTAGCTCGTCAGCTCGATCTCGCGCGTCGCGTCGCCGTTGTTCGTCAGGGTCACGCGACGCACCTCCGCGCTGTCCTCGGGCACGACGGCGATCTCGGTGCGCGTCTCGATCCCGTTGTCGGCTCGATGGAAGGTCACGCGGTCGGTGGCCAGGAATGCGTGATACCATTCCGGGTGCGCGCACACCGGCTGGTGCGCCGCGGACCAGACATGCCCGCGCGAGATGTCCCTGACGTAGCAGAACTGCCCGGTGTTGTCGATCGTGCCGTCGGACCGCCAGCGGGTGACGGCAAGGTCCTCGAAGCGGCTGTAGCCAGAGCCGCATGCGCTGATCATGATGGTGTACGGCAGCCTGCCCAGCAGGGCGATGACCGGCTGCAGCGTGTCGGGTGAATCGATCTGGCGCACGGCGGGTCGCTCGAGGTCGGGGTCGGGAAGCGCATCCTCGGGTCGCGTCTCCTGCACGTCCTGGAGCACCAGGCGGCGTGGTATGCGCTCATGCAGCAACAGTTCGGCCGAACGCACCATCGGGTCGGCGTGAAAGCGGCGGGTCCACACGCTTCCGGTCAGTACGTTGCACAGCGCCACGAACGACATTCCGATGTGGTGCGCCATGTAGGTGCGGACCAGCGCGAACCGCTTTCCCGGCTCGGGCCGCGTGTAGTCGATCGCGTCGCGGAAGCCGTACGGGCCCAGCGCACCCTTCTTCTCGATCTCGCGGAGGTTGGAGAGCCCCCTCTCGGGGTCGATGAGCATGGCGAGCGCCGATGCGTACGGCGCTACGACGAGGTCGCGCCCGAGCCCGCGCTTGAGGGCGAGGTCCGGAACGCCGAAGGCCCGGTACTGATAGGTCAGGTGGCGATCCCTGATGTTGTAGGCGCTCTCGCTCACCCCCCACGGCACGGCATGCTCGGCGCCATATGATATCTGGCGGCGCAGCGCGCCCCGATACGTCTGGTCGAGCACGGTGAAGGGGAACGACTGCATCACCAGCGCCGGCATCAGGTACTCGAACATGCTGCCGCTCCACGACACCAGGGCCGTGGCCCCGGAGGTGTGCGTCAGCGTTCGACCGAGGTGGAACCAGTGATCGACCGGAACATCGTTCTTCGCGACGGCGAGGAAGCTGCCCAGGCGCGCTTCCGACGCGAGCAGGTCGTAGAACGAGTCATCCAGGCAGTGGCCGGCCTGCTGATAGCCGATCGCGAACAGCTTGCGCCGGTCGTCGAAGAGGAAATTGAAATCCATCTCCATGGCGAAGTCGTACGCCCGGTCCGCCACTGCCCGCAGTCGCCCAATGAGCTCTGCGGCACCGCTGGAGGTGGATGCGAGCGCGCGCAGCGTTGGAAAGGTCGGGAAGGGCTCGCCCTCGCGTCCGGGAGAGATCGTCGGCCAGAGGGCGCCGAGCCGGGCGCGATGCTCCTCCACGGTGCGCGCGGCCCATTCGATCCATTCGCGGACAGGCTCGATCGCGTTGGTGGGATCCGCGGCGGCGAGGGTATCCCGTGCCGACGCGAGCGGAGCCCCGATCTCCGCCAGTGCCTTTCTCACATCCGCGGCCTCCATCGCCTGGGCGAACGCGCTTCGCGCCCAGTTCAGGTCCTCTCGCGCAGCGCGCAGCGCGGTCCGAACCTCCTGGTCGTGCATCGCCTCGGACGGCTCGATCGCACGCATGCGTTCGAGGGCCAGCTCGAGCGCCGTCTCGAGGCCGCGCCAGGCGGAGGGCCCGAACACCGGCGCTTCGATCAGCGAGAGACACGCCTGGCGAACGGCTATCAGGTGGCCGGCGAGATTGCCGCTGTCCACGGTGGAGATGTATGCCGGCTCGAGGACCCGGAGATCCCGAAGGTCGTACCAGTTGTATAGGTGGCCACGGAACCGGCGCATTCGCTCGAGCGAGCGGATGGCGAGCTCGAGACGGCGCGTCATGTCATCGAGCGTGATGAATCCGAGGTCGTGGGCACTCACCGTCGAGAGAAGCTGAAGCCCGATGTTGGTGGGCGACGTCCGCATCGCGACGACCGGCGCCGGATCCTCCTGGAAGTTGTCCGGCGCGAGCCAGTTGGTCGTGGCGGTCACGAACCGGTCGAAGAACCGCCAGTGGAGCAGCGCATAGCGCATGGCCTCGACGCGCCGCGCCTGCGGAAGCCGACGCTCCCGGCTCACCGCGGGGGTGCTCAGGAAGTTCGCGACCAGCGGCGAAACGACCCAGAGCGCGACGAGCGGAAGCACCGCGGCGCCGAGTGCGAACAGCCGATCCCGGTCGCCGATCGCGACGATGAGCCCGAGCAGCAGCGCACCCCCAGCGATGGCGATCGCCGGCCACATCTGACGCCAGACGAGTGCCGGCGCCCCACTCATTGTGCGCTCGGTGTGGGAGAAGCTCTGCCACTCGAGGAGGTGACGGTGAGTGACGAACAGCCGCCATAGCGTCCGCCCAATGGCGTCGGCGGAGATCCAGGCCTGATGCGGGAGGAAGGTGATCGTCAGGGCTACCTGCTGCGCGCTGGTCACCGCATCGCGACCCACGGCGGCGTAGTACGCCCGCCACGACTTGTCGAAGGGCGGACGCACGATCGCGAGCAGCAGTGAAACGATCCATGGTGCCGCGATCGCTCCGAGCCCGAGCAGCGTCCACCGGCCGATCGAGCCCGGCAGGACGGTCCACCCCGCGAGAAAGAAGACGATCAGCGATATCTCGACGGTGCTGCGCCGGAGATTGTCCACGATCTTCCAGCGCGAGAGCACCGACAGGCGGTTCGCCTCCGGACCATCGGGTCCCGGCACGGTCGGAGTGAGCCACTGGAGAAGCTGCCAGTCCCCACGCACCCAGCGATGCTTGCGCCGCGCATAGGTGAGGTAGCGCGACGGATAGTCGTCGTAGACGTTGATGTCGGTCGCCAGTCCGGCGCGCGCGTAGCTTCCCTCGATCAGGTCGTGGGAAAGCAGCGTGTTCTCCGGAAAGCGGCCGTGTGTGGCCTGCTCGAAGGCGTCGACATCGTAGATCCCCTTGCCGGTGAAGCTGCCCTCGCCGTAGAGATCCTGGTAGACATCCGAGACCGCCGTCGTGTACGGATCAACCCCCGGGTGCCCCGAGTAGATCGCCGCAAAGAGCGAGCTGTGTGCGCTCGGCAGCGACACTCCGACACGCGGCTGGAGGATTCCGTAGCCACGCACCACGCGTCCTCGCTCCGGATCGAACACGGCGCGGTTCAGTGGATGCGCCAGCGCCCCGATCAGCAGCGGCGCCGCGTCCGGTGGGAGCACGGTGTCGGAATCGAGCGTGATGACGTACCGCACTGTCTGGAGCGCGCTCGCATCGCCGACGACGGTGATGAAGGCGTCGCGCGCACCGCCGCGCAGGAAGCGGTTGAACTCCGCCAGCTTCCCGCGCTTCCGCTCCCATCCCATCCACACGCCTTCCTGCGGGTTCCAGCGGCGAGGACGATGGAAGAGATAGAACGCGTCCTGGCTGCCGGCAGCGTAGCGC
Source organism: Gemmatimonadaceae bacterium (assembly GCA_041743365.1). Classification (GTDB taxonomy): domain Bacteria; phylum Gemmatimonadota; class Gemmatimonadetes; order Gemmatimonadales; family Gemmatimonadaceae; genus JANPKQ01. The sequence goes on along the minus strand of JBGTMW010000261.1, from coordinate 1,497 downwards.
GCGTTCAACGCATTGATCCCGTCGACGGCGGCACTGACGATCGCGGCGTCGGTCGCCGCGGCCTCCGTGGCCGAGTCGGTGAAATCGCCCAGGATCGCGAAGTGAAGGTGCGCCTCGCGGTTGGCGAGGAACTGCACCTCGATATTCTCGAGCGCCTCCTCGACAGCATCCACACTCCCGAACAGTGTGGGGATCACGACCGCGGTGCGGAACTCCGCGGGCACTCCCCCTTCGTGAAGGTCGAGCTTGGGCAGCACTCGCGGGGGGAAGAAGGTCGAGATGAGCTGGTTCATCACCGTGACGGCGATGTCGCTTGCCGGGATGATGCCCAGGAGGATCACCGCCAGCCACGCGGTGCGCGCTTCCGGTCCGGCGAGCCTCAGCACGGCCGCGAGCGCGATGATCGTTCCGGCAATTATTCCGCCGACGAAGACGACGTTCGGATGCCGGAGCACCGTGCGGTGCACCTTCTCCCGGAAGCCCGGGCGATAGCCCGTAACGCGCTCCAGCTCGGGGAGCGCGTCGCCGATGAGATAGTGGCCGACGTGCGATCCTGCGGGACCAGCCTGGTCATCGCCGGCTCGGGCGAGTGCGAGGTCCAGCGCGACCTGCGCCACGGACTCCTCGCTCTTGCCGGTACGCTTCGCGATTCGCTCCACCGTGTGGCGGTAGTGGTCGCGGGTCGAGAAGGTCATGCGCTGGTAGTGATTCGAAGGATCCCTCCGCAGAACCGCCTCGGTGTGGCTCTGGCGTTCCACGAAGCGACGCCAATCCATCCGCGCGATCGCCCGAAGGCTCGTGATGCTGTTCGCCATCACGATCTGCGTGATGGCCAGGCGCTGGGTCGCGCGCGCCGCCGCCTCCTCGGCGCTGATCCCCTCGTCGGCGATCCACTGCTCCAGCCAGACGAGCGGCGGAAATGAATCCTTGCTCAGGCGGAGCTGCTGGAGAAAGCGCGAGAGGAAGATCGGGGTCAGGGGCGGGGTGTCCGCCACGAACCTGTTCAGCTCGAACGCGACATCTCCCGCCTCGTGCGCCTCGATGAAGCGAGTCGACCACGCATCCGCCGCTTCCACCTCATCGAGCCTCTGCACCGTCCGCAGAGCCATACGCCGCACGTTCTCTATGAGGCCGAGGCGCAGCATCGCCGGAATCGCCCAGAGCTCGCCGATCCGGAGCGGCGCCCTTTCCTGGAAGGCGGCGACGAAGAGATCGACGTTGTCGAGGTCGACGCGACCCTCGGTGTGCGAAATGAGGGTGATCGCCAGCTCGTAGACGCGCGGGTAGCCGGACAGTGATCCGCTGGCGAGCTCGGGAAGCTCCCGGTAGTAGCCACTCGGAAGGCTTTCGCGGACCTCGCGGATGTGTTCCTGGACGACGTGATAGTTGTCGAGGAGCCAGTCACCGGCCGGGCCCACATCGACGTCCGCGGCGAAGGCGACTGTCAGCCTCTCATGCGCGGCGTCGAGGATTCGGCGGCTCCCCTCGAGCCGGGCC
>JBGTMW010000260.1:0-2368 GCA_041743365.1 Gemmatimonadaceae bacterium | reverse complement strand
CTTCGGCAACGGCGGGAGCGCGACCGACGCTGCTGATGCAGTCGCCGATTGCCTTGTTCCACCGAGCGATGAATGGCTACCGCTTCCAGCCCTCTCCCTCGTGGGGGACACGGCGATCGTCACTGCGATCGCCAATGATGTCGGCATCGAGAACGTATTTTCTCGCCAGATCATCGCGTACGCCGAGCCTGGGGACATTGCGCTTGGATTCTCGACGAGTGGCGATTCGGCGAGCGTCGTGACCGCTCTCGCCGAAGCGAAGCGCCGCGGCCTGCTGACGATCGGTCTCGCCGGGTACGATGGTGGCGCAATGGCACGCAGCGGCTCGGTGGACTTCTGCTTCGTCGCGCGCATGGAGTACGTCCCTCGTATCCAGGAGGGGCACGCAACCATATGGCATACGCTGCTCGAGCTGGTGCAGGAGCGGCTGGGCGACGGCGTGGAAGCCATGGGAGCGCTGCCATGACGATGCGTCACGTGGACGAATACCGGACGCCGGATGCCGCGCGGCACCTGGCCGCCGCGATCGAGCGACTCGCCGGCGGACGGCCGCACAAGTTCATGGAGGTGTGCGGTGGCCACACCCATTCGATCTACAAGCACGGGCTCGAGGAGCTGCTGCCGCCGAGCATCGACCTCGTGCACGGTCCAGGTTGCCCGGTGTGCGTGATACCGATGGGCCGCATCGACGACGCGATCGCGATCGCCCGGACGCCTGGCGTAATCTTCGCGACGTTCGGCGACATGATGCGCGTGCCAAGCTCCAACGGTAGCCTGCTCGACGCGAAGGCGGACGGGGCCGATGTGCGCTTCGTCTACTCCCCGCTCGATGCCCTCCGTCTCGCCCGGGAGGCGCCGCATCGGGAGGTTGTCTTCTTCGCCGTCGGGTTCGAGACGACGGCGCCTTCGACGGCTGCAACGCTGCTCCGTGCTCGCGACGAAGACATCCCGAATTTCTCCGTGTTCTGCAACCACGTCACGATCGTCCCCGCGATCAAGGCGATCCTCGACTCGCCGGACATGCGACTCGACGGCTTCATCGGCCCGGGACACGTCAGCACGATCATCGGCCTCGGGCCCTTCGAGTTCATTGCGCGGGACCACCGGAAGCCGGTGGTGATCGCCGGCTTCGAGCCGGCCGACATCCTCCAGTCGATCGTGATGCTGCTCGAGCAGCACGCGCGCGGTGAATCACGCGTCGAGAACCAGTACTCGCGGGTCGTCCGTCCGGAAGGAAACCGGAAGGCCATGGAGATTCTGCTCGCCACAATGGAGCTCCGGCCATACTTCGAGTGGCGCGGGTTGGGGTTCATCAATCACAGCGCGCTGCGGCTTCGCCCCGAGTTTGCTGCGTGGGATGCGGAGGTCCGCTTCGCCGTTCCGGGAGTGCGGGTGACCGATCCCAAGGCGTGCCAGTGCGGCGAGGTGCTCAAGGGAGTGCTCAAGCCCTGGCAATGCCGGGTATTCGGCAGCGCGTGCACCCCTGAGACGCCCATCGGTTCGTGCATGGTATCACCCGAGGGGGCCTGCGCGGCATACTACAACTACGGTCGGTATTCCCTCATGCGGCGGGGCGGCGAGATGCCGGTTCCGGCGGGCGCTATCTCATGACATCTGGCATCGAACGGTCGCTTCCGAATCAGATCGATCGGATGGCGCGGGCGGAGGGTGTCCGCCGCTCGCGAGCCATCCTGCGCGACACGCACATCACGCTTAGCCACGGCAGCGGCGGCAAGGCGAGTCATACCCTGTTCGATGCGGTGATCGCGCCCGCATTCACCGATCCGATCCTCGAGATCCGTGACGACTCGGCCGTTTTCGCCGTGCATTCATTCGCCGGGGCCGGTGCTGCCGCTGGGGTACAGCTCGCCTTCACGACGGATGCGTACGTCGTGAGCCCGCTCTTCTTCCCGGGTGGCAACATCGGGACGCTCGCCGTCAACGGGACGATCAACGATCTCGCGGTTGCCGGTTCGACCCCGCAGTTCCTTTCCGTGGGGTTGATCCTCGAGGAAGGACTCGAAATAGACGTTCTGCGTCGAGTCGTCGCGTCGATGGCTGGGGCGGCGGCAGCAGCCGGGGTGCGAATCGTCACCGGTGATACGAAAGTCGTTCACCGCGGCAAGGCGGACCGTCTCTTCGTGACCACCAGCGGCGTCGGCGTCATGCGCGAGGGCTGCAGGCTCTCGCCAGCCGGTGCACGGCCGGGCGATCGTGTACTGGTGAGCGGCTTCATCGGCGACCACGGAATGGCGGTGATGCTGGCACGCGAGGCGCTCGAGATGGAAGCGGAGATCGCGAGCGATTGCGCTCCCCTCCACACCCTGGCCGCCGCAGTGCTGGATGCGTCGCCCGGCGCCCGGGTGCT
>JBGTMW010000259.1:0-1868 GCA_041743365.1 Gemmatimonadaceae bacterium | reverse complement strand
CGTACACATCGTCGTGGTGGGACCCGTGGGCGAACGGGTGGGATCCGGCAGTGGCGCAGCCGGGGCTCGCGGCAACCGGAGGCTTCGCGCTCGCCATGCTCCTCGGCCGGGCGATGATCGGTCCCCTGTTCGCGCAGTCGGCGTGGAACAACGTGACATTCACGGCGGGCGAGGTGAGGGATCCGGGGCGCAACCTGCCGCGCGCTCTGCTCATCGGCTGCGCGACGGTGGTCGGATTGTACCTGCTGGCCAACATTGCGTATGTCGTGACCCTGCCGCTCGAGGGAATCCAGGGCGCCCCGCAGAACCGGGTCGCCACGGCTACGATGCAGGCGATCTTCGGCGCGCCGGGAACGATGGTCATGGCTGCCGCGATCATGGTCTCGACCTTCGGGTGCAACAACGGCCTGATCCTGGCCGGTGCCCGGGTTTCCTACGCGATGGGCCGCGATGGACTGCTCTTCTCGCGCATCGGGAGGCTGAACAGGTTCAAGGTTCCGGGCGCCGCCCTCGTCGCGCAGGGAGTGTGGGCATCCCTTCTCACCCTGCCGCGGACAGCCACCACGAATCCGGACACCGGCGCGGTGACGTTCGGCAACGTCTACACGCAACTCCTGGAGTACATAATCCCGGCGGACGTGGTTCTCTACGCGCTGATGGTCGGAGCGGTGATCGTCCTTCGGCGAAAGGCGCCCGAGCTGCCACGACCCTACCGGACATGGGGATATCCCGTGGTGCCGCTGGTCTACATCATCATGGCCGGACTGGTGGTCGTGGACCTCGCCTATCTCGCGCCCACGACTTCGGGGGTCGGGTACGTGATAGTGCTCGCGGGCTATCCGGTCTACCTTGCCTGGCGACGGCGAGCCGCACCGCTCCGCTCGGACGCCTGAATTCGGTGGACGCCCGTCCGCCGGCGTGTTACGCTCTCAGGATACTCCCCGCCACGACTCTCCCTCCAGGATCATGAAACTGACCCGCCACCTTGCGCCGTCCATGCTGGCCGCGATGCTGAGCGCGACGCTCGGGCCGCAGCTTCTCGCGCAGACTAAGCCGACCATCGCGCAGTTCATGAGCCCCGCGTCGCCGCTCGAGCTCGTTGCCGCCGCGAAGGTGGACCGACTGGCCTGGCCGGTCTACGAGCGCGGCATGCGAAACGTCTATACCGCGGCGGCGCCGAACTTCACGCCCGTGCGGCTGACGCGATTTCTCGAGGACAACGGCCAGGAGGTGTCGACGGTGAGCATCTCCGACGACGGTTCGGTGGTGGTGTTCGTTCGCGGGGTAGGGCCGAACAGCGATGGGTGGATAGCGAATCCATCGCATGATCCGGATGGGGGAGAGCGCGCGATCTGGGCGGCGCGTACGGCGCCGGGAGGCGCTGCATGGAAGCTCGCCGATGGCGGATCGCCGGCGCTGTCGCCTGACGGGCGATACGTGCTGTACGTCAACGATGGGCAGATCCATCGCGCGCGCGTCAGCCAGGCGCCGGCGACGACGGCGATCGACAAGGGCGAGGCTCCCTTCATTGCCGCCTGGGGCACGAACAGCAACCCGCGCTGGTCGCCGGACTCGAGGAAGATCGCCTTCGTCAGCAATCGCGAGAACCATTCGTTCATAGGCGTCTACGACATGGCGACGCGCACGGTGAGCTACGTCTCGCCGAGCGTGGACTTCGATGGAAGCCCCGCGTGGTCGCCCGACAGCAGGCGCATCGCGTTCACCCGCCGTCCGGGCCTCACCTTCGCCCAGCAGACCCAGGCAGCTGGTCTCCCCGAGGGGGTCGATCAGCCGGGCTTCCCCCACCGCCAAGGTGATCGGCGTGGGGCTGCTGCAGAGTGGCTGGTCGGTCGGGCCGGTGCCATCGC
>JBGTMW010000258.1:0-31278 GCA_041743365.1 Gemmatimonadaceae bacterium | reverse complement strand
GCTTTCCGTGCCGGCGACCTGCGGCCCGCGCACGACCACCTCGCCTACCGTCGCGGGCGTTCCGGTCGTGGTCAGGAGGACCACATCCGTGCCCTGTACCGGCCGCCCAACCAGGAATCCGTCGCCTCTGGCGGCGGTGACCTCGTCGATGTCGACGGACGCGATGGGCTCGCACTCGGTGGCACCATAGATGACACTGGCTTCAGCGGCCGGAAATGCGCGCCGGATGTCGGCGCAGAGCGCCCGACCCACGGGGCCTCCGCCCACGGCGATCCGACGGACCGCGCGGATGGGGGTGCCTCTCCCGATCACGTGCTTCGCGAGACGTGCGACGTATGCCGGCGCCCCGCTGAGGCTCGTCACGCCGAAGCGCTCGATCATGGCAACGATCGCGGCCGGATCGGCGTGCGACATTGTCCGGAGATCGGCGGGGGCGATGACGCTGGTGATGCCGCAGCAGAGGTTGTGGAGGGTGGCCAGCGGGAAGCCCGGGAGGTTCACCTCGTCGCGCTCGGGAGGTACGGTGGCGGCGATCGCGCGATGTTGGGCGAGCAGTACGTCGAGGGTGCGGACCACGGCCTTGGCCCTGCCGGTGTTTCCGGAGCTGAAGGACAGTACTACTGCTTTCGACCTGATGGTGTCGGCTGACTGAAGCCATGCTGGCTTTACATTCCGCACGGGAATGAGTCGGGCGGCACCCGGGACGGAGCCCCCGACCGTGAACCTGCGCGCACGACGAAGCGAAGAAACGAACGGCCACCAGCGCATCGACGCGCGGGATCCGATCACCACGTCCGGCCGCGCCTCGCTGAGCGAGCTCAGCAGCCGGCCCGCACCGGAGCGGCCATCCACGACGATGAGGGACATTCCACCAGCAAGGATCGCCAGCACAAGGGCGAACAGCTCACCGCCGGGGCGCATCAGGACCGCTACCCGCGCGCCTGCCGTCAGGCCCTCGGCCCTGAGACGTGCCGCGTAGCCCGCGGCCCTCGCCACCAGCTGCCCGTAGCTCACAACCCCATCGGCAACGACGAGGGCGGAGGCCCCGGGGGACCGGGCTGCGTGCCCGAGAATGAGCTCGATGATCCCTGTATCGGGAACCTCCGACTCCGTCTGGGTGACGCAAGGCATCAGTGTTTCCATCTGGGGCTCCGGTGGGGGAAGGCTTCCTCAGTGAGGATACGATCCACCGGAGCGTGGGCTCATGGGTCGAATGACCTAGTAGCCCCGCGAATACGACGTAGCCGGGTCGGCGGCCGGTCTACGTCATGGCGGCACCCAGCGCCCGGCGCGGGGCCGCCGTGGCGGTTCGAGAGCACCGACGCGGATCCCTGGCACCAACGCGCGGATCCCTCAGTGCGTGGTGCCCGACCTCGCGACCGAGTCGCAACCTGCGGGCGCAACACCGGCCGGAGTCACACGAAACGCGTCGCACCAGGCACCCAGAACCACTCGCGCCGTGACAGGATCGGCGAGATACCGGAGCACGTGGTGTGGATCGTACCCGGGCGAGCCGGCTGTCGTCGTCACGTTCCCCGCACGCGTGCTGTCGCCACCGAAAGCAATGGGATGGGCGAGTCCGTCGCGGACATCCAGGATGTTCGTCCACGCATGCACGCCGGGCGGCAGCGAAGCGCGCGCTTCACGATCGCCGAGGAAGAGTTGACGCGCTCCGGGTGCACCGAGCAGCGAGCCGAGCGTCACGAACCGCTGAATACCGAATCCGCCGGAATCTGCCGGCAGCGCTGTCGAGTGGAGATAGCCGTAGGCGATCAACGAGCCGAAGCTGTGGGCAACGAGAATCACCGGTCGATTCTGCAGCTCGGCGCGCGCCAGCACATCATCGAGCCTGCGCTCCGCCGCGCAGCGGCGCAGCGGATCGCCAAGGAAGAGGAGGTCTCCCGCCAGAGCGCGCGCCTCGAGTCGCAGCAGCGGCTCATCGATCAACTCGAGGGCCGCGGTGATCCCCGCACCCGCAGCCGCGAAGAAGGCGCGCAGCCGCTCGTCGTCGGCCCGTTCTCCGTTCGCAGCCGATCGTGATGCCGGCAGCGTGTCGCAGGCAATGGAGGCGAGAGGATCGAGCGCGTCGGCATACCACGCCAGCCAGACGTCGTCATCGCTTAGCAGCGAGCCGCTTCCGATTTTCGACGCACCGGACTGGAGGACCCGGCTCCACTCGGTTCGCACCGCGGCGCTGTCACCCAGGATTTGGCCGCGGCCGTGAACGAGGATGACCACGGGACGCGCACCGACAGACGTGCTCGATGGCGAATGCGCAGCCAGAACGCCGGGTGTCGCAAGCGCAGCTCCATGAATCGCGAACGCGCTGCCGGCCGCGACGAGTGCCGCCGCGGCAACGCCGATGCTCCGATGCCTGATCACGTGCTCAATGTCGCGAATGTCATGCGTGTTGTACCCGCGACGCCGCCAGGAGGTCGCGATGCGCAGGCTCGAGGGGGTGACAGCATTTCCCCTGCGCCGCGCGGGCTCAGGGGATCAGCAGCACCTTCCCCATCGTCTCGCGCGCCTCGAGGGCGCGATGCGCGGCAGCAGCCTCGGCCAGGGGGAATGACCGGTCGATGCGGACGTTCAACGTGCCGTCGCCAATCCACTTCAGCAGGTCCGCTGCACGCCCCATGAGCTCGTCCCGCGTCGCGACATATGCCCCGAGCGAGGGACGGGTCAGGAAGAGGGATCCCTTCTGGTTGAGGACCTGCGGGTCGACCGCGGGTACCGGCCCGCTCGACTGGCCGAAGAGCACGAGCATCCCGCGCCTCGCCAGGCAATCGAGACTGCCGTTGAAAGTGGTCCTGCCCACCGAATCGTAGACGACCTGCACGCCGCGACCATCGGTGATCCTCCGCACATCCGTGACGAAGTCCTGCTCGGTATACCGGATGACCTCGACCGCGCCGGCCGCACGTGCGAGCTCCTCCTTCGCGGCCGTGGACGTCGTGCCGATTACACGCGCGCCAATGCGCGTCGCGATCTGGCAGAGGAGAAGCCCGACACCCCCCGCTGCCGCGTGAACCAGACACCAGTCGCCTCGCGACAGCGGATAGGTCGACGTCGCGAGATAGTGAGCCGTCATTCCCTGAAGCATCACCGCCGCTGCGAGAGTAGCATCGACATTGGTGGGCAGCGGCACGAGCGCATCAGCGGGTACGAGCGCGCTCTCGGCATATGAACCGCGCAGCTGCTGGGATGCAACCCGGTCACCCACGCGAACGGTGGTGACTCCGGGTCCGACTGCGACGACGATTCCCGCGCCTTCGCTGCCCGGCGTGAAGGGGCAGGGAACCGGGTAGAGACCCTTCCGCTGGTAGACTTCAATGAAGTTCACACCGATGGCTTCCATTCGGACGACCGCTTCCCCGGCGCCAACGCGTGGCTCCGGGGCATCATCGATTTTCAGGACGTCGGCGTCGCCCGGCTCGTGAACCCGGATTGCTCTCATCGTTGTCTCGTCGTGATATAGGTAACAGGATGTGCGTCGTCCGGACTCACCATTTGTGCCGCAAGCGCCTACAGGGGGGACGCCGTTGCGCGGTCGCCAGGAGTTCGTGACGCTGAGTGTCTGGGGGAGGGAGCTGGAAACGGAGTGAACGGTCCACAGTGATCAGTCGACAGCGGTGTACCCGAACCGAGATCGGGGTGCATCTCTCGGCTGACTTCGACCCAAACGGGCCTTGTCAGTTAGGAGTATTCCGGCACTCAGCGTCAATGAAGTCCTGTCGACTTTTCACTGACGACTGTAGACCGTTCACTCCGTTTCCAGCTCACGTCCGCGGTTGCGGCTTGCCCGGCTTCTCGTCTTTCATGCAAACAGATGAGGTCGCCACAGCGCGTCGGCATCGCATCCGGATTCGACCCCTTTCCGTTGTCGCATGTTCAAGCCCCGCAACAGGTTCCTCACGCGTTTGGCCGAGGTCGCGCCGCCGATTTTCCGGGAGCGAATCCTTCCGGTTCTCGAGAATCGGGTTTTCCCGGTTCTCTCGCGCCTGCCTCGCCCCGCTCTCAGCCTGATTGCCCTTTACGCAGTGCTGCAGGTGCTGCTCACTCAGTCGATGAGCGTCCAGAAAACCTGGGCGGCCACCAAGCGGGTGACGCCGAGGCCCGTACACACCGCCGTCGCAGCCGTTGGCGAGACGGCGATCGGCGGGGCTGCGTGGGACGCGACGCTCGCCATCCGATCCGGTTCCGAAAGGATCTTCCGGCCGGTTCATGGGCTGCACGATCGCCAGAGGGATCGCGGGCAGGCCGCGGGAGAGGGGCTGATCCAGATCAAGGCGACGATCGAGAGCATTGGCGCAATTGCCCAGCCGGCTGCGCCGACGGTAGACGAGCTGATGAAGAAGATCGAGGAAACCAGGCCCGCGCCCGTTCGCTGATCGATTCCCCGGAGATTCCAGATGGCCTCATTCGAATACGAGATCCTCATCGGCAAGTCCGACGAGAGCGCGGCGGGCGGGGTCGTCTGGTACATCGCCAGTGACATGCGAAAGCCAGCCGGAGACCATCTGCCGATGATCCTGAACACACTCGGCAACGACGGGTGGGAAGTCGTGGCGATTGGCGACATAGGCTTCGACGCCCGGACGGAGATACTGCTCAAGCGAAGCCTGTAGCCGGGGCATCCGGCCGCGCCGCGATGATGTCTATCGCGAGAGCCCGCGCCGAAGCACTATCCATGGGACAGGACGCCAGCCGCTACGCAGCGGCGACGCCGCTGTCGGCACCGCGGTGGATGTTCACGCGCGATGACCTCAAGCCAACCACGGATTCATCCGATGAACCGACTTCTTGCCGCTGCACTCGCCATCAGCGTGAGCGCGCCGTCTCTGGCCGCGCAGCAGAACGAGTCCCACCTCGAGCGAGCGCGTCGCGTGCTTCGGTCTACGCCGCTGGTCGACGGCCACAACGATCTCCCCTGGGCGATTCGACGCTCCCCGGCTCCACTCGATGTCGAGGCCTACGATCTTCGCCGGACGACCCCGGGACACACGGACCTGGCGCGGCTTCGGCAGGGAATGCTTGGTGCCCAGTTCTGGTCCGTGTACATCCCGGGTGACATGGCAGACTCGGGCTTTGCGCGGGTTCAGCTCGAGCAGATCGACATCGCCCGGCGCATCATCGCGAAGTACCCGCAGTTCCAGTGGACACTCACGGCCCCCGCGATTCGTTCAGCGCATCGGGAGGGCCGGGTCGGATCGCTGCTGGGTGTGGAGGGTGGCCACGCGATCGAGAATTCGCTGAGCGCTCTGAGGATCTACCATGAGCTCGGCGTCAGGTACATGACGCTCACTCACAACGTCACCATCGACTGGGCGGATGCGGCCACCGGCGACCAGCGACATGGCGGCCTTACAGCTTTCGGCGAGGAAGTCGTTCGCGAGATGAATCGCCTCGGGATGCTGGTCGATCTCTCGCATGTGTCGCCGGCGACCATGAGCGATGCGCTCAACGTGACCGAGGCACCGGTGATCTTCTCGCACTCCTCGGCGCGCGCGATCGCGGACGTCCCGCGAAACGTGCCCGATTCCATTCTTCGCCGGCTGAAGTCGAACGGAGGGGTGGTAATGGTCACCTTCGTGCCGGGCTTCATCTCTCCCGAGATCGTCGGGCACGCAGGTCGCCGCCAGATAATCGGCGCCGAGATCCGCACGCGTCTCCTGAATGACACCGCCGCGCGCAGTCGTGAGCTCGCTGCCTGGGATTCTGCGAACCCGGTTCCGCGCGCGACGCTGTCGCAGGTGGCCGACCACATTGAGCACATCAAGCGCATCGCGGGATCGGATCATGTCGGGATAGGCGGCGACTTCGATGGGATCGATGCCGTAGTCGTGGGGCTCGAGGATGTGTCGACGTATCCCGCGCTGTTCGCCGAGCTTTCCCGCCGCGGCTGGACGGAGCTGGATCTGCGCAAGCTCGCGGGAGACAATGTCCTGAGGGTGCTGGAGCGCAGCGACGTGGTAGCGAGGCGGCTGCAGCGGGAACGACCCCCGTCGGTGAAGACGATCGGCGCAATGGACGGCGCCGCAGGAACGACATCGCCACCCGACCGGGAGTGATCCGGCGCACGGAGTGACCATCCCGGGTCGTAGGTTCGAAGTCGCTGACACCTGCGACGGGGTTCCTCCGTAGGGGTCTCGCGCCCGGCGCCCGCCGGACTCGTTGCGATCCGGATGGAATACGGACTAAACCCTTCCGAACGTTGCTGTGTCCTACTGAAAGCGCACGATGACTCACGAAATGATCGGTCGGCCGGGGCGCGCACCAACAGACGGGAGTCCGTTCGGCCTCCATCCGTGCGCCGACGTCATTTCGGATGTCTCCGGAATGCTCCAGAGAAAATTGCCTGACGCCCAACCCCACGTTCGCGAGCGCCTCGACTGGCGTTCAGCACGGGTCGCTCGTCGCCCACGCCTTCGCCTGAGGAACGCAACGGTCAAATGATTCTGCAATCTCGTACAATCACCCCCTTGAGAGGGACCGCGTCCATGCCGGAAGCGCTGACACCCGAGTCCTCGACCCCCGATTTTCACTCAGGTCCAGGGTGTGGCTGCGGTGTTCAGGATTCGATCGATACCGGGCAGAATGCGTCGGGTGTCGATCCGGCAGTCAAGGACCGCAATTTGAAGCGGCTTCGGCGGATAGAAGGCCAGGTCCGCGGGCTACAGAAGATGGTCGATGACGATCGCTACTGCGCCGACATCATGACGCAGATCTCCTCGGTGCACGAGGCGCTTCGGGCAGTTGGGCGGGAGCTGATGCGCAACCATCTCAAGCACTGCGCCAGCGCGGCGACGGTGAGTGGCAACGGCGAGGCGGAGCCGATGTACGACGAGCTCATCGAGATGATGTACAAGCTCAGTCGGTGAGGATCGGCTCGCAGCCCCTCGCGGCCGGGGGTGTTGCGAACGAGGGATGAGCGCGATCTTCGGATCATGCGCTTCGCTCCCACCCAGGTTCGGACCGTAGAGCAGCGACGTCCCATCGTGGGCGTCGCCCTCTGCGTCGGCACCGTCCTGACCGCCCCGTTTTCCGCGTCCGCACAGGACACGGCATCGACGACCGCGCGCCTCCCGACCGTCAACGTGACCGTAACGCGCGAGGGAGCGCGCTCGAGTCTCGAGCTGCCCTACGCAATCTCGACGGCCACTCCGGACAGCAGCCGGCCGGGATCGCGCAGGCAGGCGCTGGATGAGCTGCTGCTGCTCCTGCCGGGAATCGCCGTCGCGAACCGGAACAACCCGACTCAGGACCCGCGAATCAGCATCCGCGGATTCGGCGCACGGTCGGCGTTCGGCGTGCGCGGGGTGCGGGTGCTGCACGACGGCGTGCCGCTCACGCTCCCGGATGGCCAGACTCCGGTGGACTACATCGACCTCGAGTCGGTGGAGACTATCCAGGTGATCCGTGGGACTGCGTCGGCGCTCTACGGCAATGCGGCCGGAGGCGTGATCGACATGCGTACGGGGACCCCGCCCTCGTCGAGACTCGGAGGCGACCTGCGCTATACCTCGGGAGCGTATGGCCTTCAACGGTTCCATGGCTCCGCTGGCGGAACTTCACTGCCATTCCGGTATCAGGCGAGCGTCACGCGAACCGAGCTCGATGGCTTTCGCGACTACTCGAACCAGCGCACCACCCACGCTCTCGCTCGCGCCGAGCTGCAGACAGGAAGCACGACATGGGCTCTCCAGGGACTCGGCTTCGACATGCCTGTCGCCGAGAATCCGGGGGCGCTCACCGCGGCGCAGGCGGAGGCGAACCCCAGGGGAGCGGAAGCGAACACCGTTCGGACTCACGCGCGCAAGGACGTGCGACAGGGGCAGCTCAGCGTCACCGCGGCGAGGTCCGGCGGGAGTGTCGATGTATCGGCCTCGCTCTATGGCGGCGCTCGCGACCTCTACAATCCGCTCGCGTTCGGGATCATCGCCGTCGATCGCGTGAGCTATGGTGCGACCTTCCGGGCCACGGCAACAGCTCGCTTTCTCCGTGCGGTGCATCGCGTCAGCGTCGGGCTCGACGCACAGCGACAGGAAGACGACCGCCTGGAGTTCGCGAACTGCAACAATGGAACGGCGCCCATCTCCCCCACATGCTCGCCGAGCGGGTCCGAGCGCGGCGTGATGCGCAGGTCGCAGCGCGAGCTCGTGACGGGGCTCGGCCCGTACCTTCGCGACGAGATCGAGCTTGCTCCGTGGCTCACGACGAGCATCGGGGTGCGTGCGGATCGGGTGCACTTCGAGGTCGTCGACCGACTGGTGGACACGGGGAACCCGGATGACTCCGGGGAGCGGCCGCTGCGGGCGATCAGCCCCATGGTGGGAGTGGTCGCGAGGCTGAGTCCACTCGCGGCGGTCTACGCGAACATCTCTTCGTCGTTCGAGACACCCACCGCGACCGAGCTGGCGAACAAGCCCGACGGCAGCACGGGGATCAACCCCTCTCTCGATCCACAGGAAGCAACCACGTACGAGATCGGCGCGAAGGGGTTCATCGCCCCGGCACTGGCGTACGACGCTGCCCTGTTCATCGCCCATGTGCGCGGGGAGCTGATTCCGTTCGAGATCCCGGGCGGTGGAGGGCGCCGGTATTTCAGGAACGCCGGGCGCACCGAGCGGCGGGGATTCGAGGTCGGTGTTCGCGCCGACGGCAGCGTGGTCCGCGCCGGGCTCTCGTACAGCTACGCCGACTACGAGTTCACCGACTTCACCGTGGGAACCGACGTGTACGACGGAAACCGCATCCCCGGCATTCCGGTGCACCAGGCCCAGGGAAGCGTGAGCTGGGTCGCGCGCGGATTCCACGCCACCGCGGAGGGGATTGCCGCGAGCCGCACCCTGGTCAACGATGCGAACTCGGCATCGGCGGCGGGTTACGGCGTGGTGAACGTCAGGGTGGGCGGAGATGTCCCGCTCGGCAGCGGCGCACGCATACATCCCACGGTCGGCATCCAGAACGTTCTCGACAGGCGATACATCGGGTCGGTGAGCGTCAACGCAAACCCGGAGTTCGGACGGTATTTCGAGCCGGCGCCCGGCCGGAGTCTGTTCGTCGCGGTCACCGTGGGTCGCTGACGGGCGGGAGCGCACCACTGGACAACGCTGGCACGAAGCGCGCAGTATTGTCACGCCGAGGTCGCTCCCGTCTTGCGACTATTTCACAGTGCGGTGCGACCAGTCGCTCCACATCCACTTCGGGGGACACATGGCGGACGTACAAATCTCGAACACCCCAGGCACCACTGATCGCGGCAGCTCGAGCTGGGTCTGGGCAATCGTCGTTCTCGTCCTGATCGCGCTCGTGGCGTATTTCATTTTCGGGGGCGGAATGGGGGGCGGCGACCGCACCGACATCGACATCAACACTCCGGGAGCGAATCCACCGGCAGCGAACCCTCCGGCGACTACTCCTCCTCCTTCTCCCTGATCGAGACATCCCGGACGCACCTGGCGAAGTCCGGCGGCCCGCGATCACCGAATCGCGGGCCGTTCTTCGTGCTGGTGAATCGCGCCTGCGATCGGTGGCCGAGCGATGAAACGGCACCACCGGCTGAATCGTTGTACGACCAGCCCCCGCAACGAGGTAGATGATGCGCACGTCCAACCCGGCATTGAAGGAAGAGTATTTCAGGCGCGATCCCGCGGCGATTGCCCAAGGGGTCATGACGATGCAGGGCACCACGACGAAGTCGTTCCTGCTCATTGTTCTCGCCGTGTTCTCCGCCGCATTCACCTGGCGGGAGTACCTCGGCGGGAATACCGGCATCCTGATGCCGGCGATCCTCGTGGGCGGGATCGGCGGCTTCATCGTCGCGCTGGTCACGGTCTTCAAGCCGCGACTCGCCCCGATCACCTCGCCCTTCTACGCGGTGCTCGAGGGACTGCTGCTCGGCGCGATATCGGCGAGATACGAGGCGCAGTGGGCAGGTCTCCCGATCCAGGCCGTGGGGCTCACCTTCATGGTGTTCCTCGCGATGCTGCTCGTGTACAGGACGGGACTGATCAAGGTCACGGAGAAGCTCCGATTCGGGATCGTGGCTGCGACAGGAGGGATCATGCTCTTCTACGTCCTGTCCATCCTGCTTTCCTTCGTGGGGGTGCAGATCCCGCTGGTTCACGGGTCCGGGGTCATCGGGATCGGGTTCAGCCTCGTGGTCGTGGGTGTGGCAGCCCTCAATCTGGTGCTGGACTTCGACCTCATCGAGAACGGCGTGAAGGCGCAGGCGCCGAAGTACATGGAGTGGTACGGAGCGTTCGTCCTGCTCGTCACGCTGGTGTGGCTCTACCTCGAGATGCTGCGGCTTCTGTCGAAGATCAACAAGCGTTGACGGTCGCGACGAGGACGATGTACGGGGCCTCCGGAGAGGCCGGCTCTTTCGGGCGCTCCGGGTGTAGGAAAGCGCGAGGAACACCGCGCCGCCCGTTACGCGTTCACCTCGTATTCGAGGGCTCGCAGGGCGCGGGGTCCTCACTTACCGAGGAGGTTCCATGCCTCGTTACCAGTTTGCGATTGGAGATACGGACGCCGTACGAGAGGCGGGTTCGGTTCAGAGCGAATCGTTCTCCGCGGCCATCACGGCGATCAGTCAACGTGTGAGGGCCGAGGCCGGCGACACCCTTCAGATAGGCGTGACGGGGTTCCCGCCCGCCCGCTACGAGTGCGTCTTCGCCGAGAATGGAATCGCGCGGTCCTGGAGGCCGTCGGGGCTGCTCGCGGCGTAGAGCCGTAGTCGCCCGGCCCGAAGCTGGCCGGATGCAACGAGCCCCTGCATGCTTTCGCATGCAGGGGCTCGTTGACAATCTGGAGCTGCGGTTACAACACGATACCGCAGACCGCATAGAGCATGAAGCCGGCATTCGCGCCGCTGGCGTTCCTGATCTCCACGATCCAACCGAGACTGCCGCTGTTCGAGTACGGCGCGTTCTTGGTCACCTGCACGTTCGCACCGTTCATGTCGGTAGAGTAGAATCCACCGCCGAGGGGCTTCTTGCCGATCGAGCAGTTGACTGCGAACGGGCTGGTGGTTCCGTTGAGGCTGGTGACCGCACGGTTGATCACCTCGTAGCCGGAGACGCCGGCCTGCCCCTGTGGTCCCTGCTGGCCCTGCGGGCCAGAAGGCCCAGGCGAGCCGGAGGCTCCCTGGATTCCCTGTGCGCCCTGCGGGCCGACTGGGCCGGCCGGGCCAGGCTCACCCTGCGGGCCGGCTGGGCCGACCGGACCGGGCTCGCCCTGCGGGCCAGCGGGGCCCACCGCGCCACCGATTCCACCCTTGGCGACGGTAAACTCAACGTGGTCCTGGGCGCCATGTCCATTCATGGACTTGCCCTTCGGCTTGCTGCACGACTCCGGGGCGCCGGGGGCCTTGATGCGGTACACGGTGCCGGTCAGCGGCACGTAGCACGCATAGATGAGTTCATCGCCGGTTTCCTGCGCGGCGACCGGAGCCGCCATCGAGACTACGAGCGCCAGGGCGCTGACGACTGCAAGGGATATTGCAGTGCCCGGCGAGCGGAGTGCGCGCGGGCGGACTGGGCTGGACATGGGGGGCATCTCCTTCGGGGTGAAAGACACTGGGGACGACAGCGAAAAGGATTGCACGCGATTACGACTGGCTGGCGGCGGCTCTGTCGAGCAGCGCCTCGGTCCGATCCAGCAGGAGCCAGATCGCGGTCATGTCATGGGCGAAGTCCTCGAGCTCCAGCGAAGACGCCGGCTGCTCCAGCATCGTCCGCGCGTGACCCAGACTCATTGCCGCGCGGGACAGGTCTCCCTGAACGACGTAGGTCTGAAGAGCATCGAGGTGGAGGCTGAGCGCCGCGGAAAAAGCCTCGTCCGCGAGCGTCGGGAGGAGCCGATCACTGGCATCGACAACCGTCCCGTCGACCTGCGCGATCACGACCTGGGTGAAGACCTGCGGCTGCGAAGGCGAGAGCGGAGTCCCGTCCTGACAGGCCGCGAGCCCTATCGTTGCAGCGAGGATCAGGGCCGATCCGAGTTTGGGGCGAAGCATTGCAACCTCCTGGGGCGACAACGCGGTCAGGTGAACGGTCAAAGATTCCGTATTATTGACGATCCAATGGTCGAGATCGCCACTCCGTAACACGCCATGAATGTCTCGTTTATATACAGATGGCGGAGAACGCCGTAAATATCGGTCGATAGAGCGGACATTTCTACGCCCCGGATCACAGACAGGATGGCAGGACAATGGCTGAGTGAGTAGCGCCAACCCACTCATGCGCCGCGGAACCTCTGGATCCATCCGACCCGAGAGAGGCCGGCGCTCACCGCCCAAGCGATGGAGATTAAATAGCTTGTCGATGACGCTGACCCCCTTGACGACGATGAAAAGCAATGACCAGCGGACGCCGATATGAACCGACCACTTTCTCCACAGGGGATGTCGAGGATGCACGAACGCGCTATCATCGTCGGCGCCGGACCGATCGGACTCGCCTGCGCGATCTCCGCGAAGCGCCGCGGGATCGACCCGCTCATCATCGACGCCGGAGCGATCGTGAACTCGATCGCGCGATATCCGGTGCAGATGGGGTTCTTCACCACGCCCGAACTCCTCGAGATCGGGGGCCATCCGCTGGTCTGCTTCGGCGGCAAGCCCAACCGGGAGGAGGCCCTGATGTACTATCGGGGTGTCGTCCGCGCCGAGGGGCTGCGTGTCCGCACGTACACCCGCCTCCTCTCGGCTACCCGCGACGGCGGGATCACCTGCGAGGTGGACGGCCTGCGCGGTCCGGAGCGCCTGACCTGCGACCGGCTCATCCTTGCAACCGGGTACCACGACAATCCCCGAATGCTGGGGGTGCCAGGGGAAGAGCTGCCCCACGTCAGCCACTACTTCGACGAGGCCCACCTGAGCGTGGGGCTGGACGTGGTCGTGATCGGGGGAAAGAACTCGGCCGCCGAGGCTGCGCTCCTCCTCTACCGGGCCGGAGCGAGGGTGACGCTCGTCTATCGGGGAACCGTGTTCCCTCCGAGCGTCAAATACTGGGTTCGGCCCGACCTCGAGAACCGGATCGCCGCCGGTGAGATCTCGAGTCGACTCGGAGCGGTCGTCGAGCGCATCACCGCTCGAAACGTGATCGTTCGGCAGGGGGAGGGTGCCGAGGAGTCGCTGCCCGCGGACCGCGTGTATGCCCTGACGGGCTTCAGGCCCGATACCGACCTTTTCAGGCGCGTGGGACTCGAAATAGATGAGGCGACGGGCCGGCCCGCGCACGATCCGGCGACGCTGGAGACGAATGTGCCGGGTATCTACCTGGCTGGAAGCATTACGGCCGGTTACCGGACGTCGGACATATTCATCGAGAACGGACGGTTCGATGGCGAGAAGATCTTTGCGAAGGGGTGATCATGTCCGATGAGGGGAAGCCGCCACCGCCGGTGACGGGCCGTCAGGGCGAAGCATCCGCGAGGTGGGCCGCCATTCCTCGGGGGGTGACGATCGCCGTAGGGGTGATCGTCGTGATCCTTGCGCTCGTGGCCCTGACCAGGATCGTGGGCGGCGCCAGGATGCTGCTGGGCGACATGCGGGGTCGCACCACGATGTCCCAGGATATCGTGATCGAGCAGGTCAGGGCCGTGGCCCAGCTCGTCTCGTCGGAGATGACCGTGCGGGACGTCGTGACCTTCGAGAACACCCGTTACGGCTCGACGAAGCGCGCCCTCATCGTCGTCACCGGGAAGATTCTCGCGGGCATCGACCTGGAGGAGGGAACGGAGGTGAGGATAGACTCCTCTGCGCGTCGGATCACGATCATGCTTCCCGAGGCACGGGTGCTGGCCGTGGACATCGTGCAACTCCGGACGTACGACGAGCAGCGCGGCCTCTGGAACCCGTTCCTCCCGGAGGACCGCGATGCGATCTACCAGGACGTCCGACGCCAGCTTCACAGCGCCGCGGCGGACATGGGGTTGGTGAAGCGTGCGAACGAAAGCGCGGCTCGAATGCTGGAGACGATGTTCAGTGTCGATGGCTTCACGGCGGAGGTGGTGATCACTCCGGCGACGGCGCTCGATGGAAGGTCACCTGCGCCGGCACCTCCGGCAAATCCGGTTCGTTGAGAGGAGAGATCATGCGTTTCCCTGCACCCCGCGCTCGCACCCTGGCGGTCGCGCTCGCGCTCGGCTCCGTGTTCACGGCTCGCACCACTGCTCAGACGACCACGGCGCTGCCGCCGATCGAGGTGATGGCTGAGCGGACGCTTCCGCTCATCGATGGCCAGCTGCGGCTGAGGGGGCTGAAGAGCGAGGTCACCGTCGTGCGGGACA
This sequence comes from Gemmatimonadaceae bacterium, assembly GCA_041743365.1. Taxonomy (GTDB): domain Bacteria; phylum Gemmatimonadota; class Gemmatimonadetes; order Gemmatimonadales; family Gemmatimonadaceae; genus JANPKQ01. The sequence goes on along the minus strand of JBGTMW010000258.1, from coordinate 16,977 downwards.
GGTGGGGGATTGCGCACATCTATGCAGCCAACACCGACGACCTGTTCTTCGCTCAGGGGTTCGTGGCCGCGCAGGATCGCCTGTGGCAGATGGACATGTGGCGCCGCGCAAAGGAAGGAAAGCTCGCGGAGGTCCTGGGACCGGCGGCCGTAGGGCGCGATCGCGTCGCTCGCCTGCTGCGCTATCGGGGGCCGTTCGACGACGCCGAGTGGACGAGCTACCACCCCGAGGGCAAGCGGATAATGACCGCCTTCGCGGCGGGCGTAAACGCGTTCATCGCACAGGGAGAGAACGAGCTTCCGGTGGAGTTCCAGCTCACGGGTATCCGCCCCGACCGGTGGACGGCCGAGACTCCGTTGCTGCGCGAGATCACCTTCGGTGATGCGTCGTCGGAGCTCGGGCTCGCACGGGATGTGGCGCGGCTCGGGGCGGCCGAGGCGAATCGCCAGCGGGCGCCGTCGCCGTGGGATCCGCTGGCGGTTCCGACCGGCCTCGATGTCGGTATGGTCGATGATGCCGTGATTGCCAGCACGGGCATGGGTGGAGCCATGCCGCGCCCGCAGATCCTTCCGCAGTTCCGGGGGATTGTCAGCGACACTGCCCTGACGATTCCGGAGGGCGGGATCGACGAGCCGGGTAGCAACAACTGGGTGGTGAGTGCGCGGCTCACGAAGACGGGACGCGTGATCGTGGCGAACGATCCGCATCGCGCGGTTACGGTCCCGGCTCTGCGCTATCTCGTGCACCTCAGCGCGCCCGGGTGGAACGTCATCGGATCTGGCGAGCCGGCACTGCCCGGCGTGGCGATCGGCCACAACGATCGCATCGCGTGGGGTCTCACGATCGTGGGGACCGATCAGCACGACGTCTACGTCGAGGAGATGAACCCGGCGAACCACAACGAGGTGAGATTCAAGGGGCGCTGGGAGCCGCTGCGGATCGTGCGGGACACGATCCGCGTGAAGGGTGCGCCGGCGCAGGTCGTGACGCTCAAGTTCAGCCGCCACGGTCCGGTGTTCCACGAGGACACCGTGCGTCATCGCGCCTATGCGTTGCGCTCGGCGCTGCACGAGCCGGGGACGGCGCCCTACCTCGGCGCGCTGCGAGTGAACCAGACCGCGAACTGCCGCGACTTCCTTCAGGCGGTGCTGTACTGGAAGTCGCCGTCGGAGAACATGATCTGCGGCGATGTGGACGGGAACATATCCTGGCAGGCATCGGCCCTGACGCCGAAGCGCGTGGGATGGGTGGGCCGCCTGCCCGTTCCGGGCACCGGCGCGTACGAGTGGGATGGCTTCCGAAAGGATCTGCCGCAGGAGCTGAACCCCGCGCGCGGATTCATAGCGACTGCGAACAACGACATCCATCCGCCCGGCTATCAGCCACCGGTGATGTTCAAGAGCTCCGCTCCGTCGTGGCGGATCATGCGTGTGATGAACCTGCTCTCTGCCGGTGCGCCCTTCTCGGTCGAGGATTTCAGGAAGCTCCAGAACGATGAGTACTCCCGTCAGGCGGCGCTGGACATTCCGCTGTTCCGGGGATGGACCGGCAGGACGCCGACGGTGGAGAGAGCGCGCGCGATGATCGCCGGCTGGGACGCATTCCTTCGCCGGGAGAGCACCCCTGCGGCGTTGTACATGGAGTGGCGATCGGCTGGTGGCGCGCGGGCGGCGGAGCCCGCGCTCGCGAAGGCCGTACGCGACTCGATAATGCACGCGGCGCTCGTGCGCGCCATCGACCAGCTCACGCGCGAGCAGGGTTCGGACTGGCGCGAGTGGCGGTGGGGTCGAAGCAATGCGCGCGCCTTTCCGCATCCGTTCATCTCGGCGTTCGACCTGCCAACCGTGGAGCGCGGCGGTGGCGGGACCACTGTGGCGGCGAACGGCGCGACCTATCGCGAGATACTGGATGTCGGCGAGTGGGACAGCTCGATCGTGACCAGCACCCCGGGACAGTCCGGTCAGCCGGGTAGCCCGTTCTACGGCAACCTCCTGCCGCTATGGGCGAACAACGAATACTTCCCCCTGGTATTCACTCCGGCTGCCGTCAACAACAACACTGCCCATCGGCTGGTGCTGACGCCGTAAAGCAGGCTTCACCCGTTACGTCGGCGTGGGCGACGTAGGGGGGAATGGGTAACCTTGCGTCCGTTCGCGCCCTGTCGTAGATAGGGCGCGAACCGCGCCATGTCCGCGGCACCCTGAAGTTCCGGTGCCAGGCGGATTGAGCGCACAGTCCCACACGCAGGGGTGACCATGACTACGCAGGTTCTCTCGTTCCCGCCTCCCACGAGCTCTCCTCGCGGTCGGTGTCGCGTTTCCATTGCGCGCGCCATCGCGATCGCGGCGCTGTTCGCCGCGACCACCGCAGCGGGTGCCCAGCAGACCGGCTCCATCGGGGGCATCGTCCTCGGCGCTGGCGCCCAGCCAGTTGGAGCCGCCCAGGTTCGTGTCGCGGCCACGCAGCAGGGCACGACCACCGATGACAACGGTCGTTTCCGTCTCGATGGTCTCACAGGATCGCAGGTCACCATAGAGGTGCGCCGCATCGGCTATAGGGTGGACTCCCGTGTCGTGAACGTCGGCGACATGAACCTGCGAATTCCGCTCACGGTGCAGTCTGTCGTGCTGAACGAGGTGGTCGTCACGGGAACGGCGGGCGGCCAGTCGAAGCGCGAGCTGGGCAACGCCGTGAGCACGATCGACGCGAGCGCGACGAAGGAGATCGCGCCGATCAACAGCGTGCAGAACCTGCTTGCCGGCCGGGCGCCCGGCGTGTTCATCAACAGCGCCACGGGCAACGTCGGAGCCGGAGCGCGCGTGCGCATTCGCGGCGCATCCAGCATCTCGCTCTCGAACGAGCCGCTGCTCTATGTCGACGGTGTCCGGGTCAACAACACCCCGGCGTCGGGCTTCTCGAACCAGTCCTTCGGCTCTGCATCGATCTCGAGAATGAACGACATCAATCCCGACGACATCGAGTCGATCGAGATCATCAAGGGGCCGGCGGCCGCGACGCTGTACGGAACCGAGGCCTCCAACGGCGTGATCCAGATCATCACGAAGAAGGGTACTACCGGCGCGCCGAGGTGGAGCTTCGCGACGCGCATTGGCACCAACTATCTGCAGAATCCCGAGGGCCGCTGGCCGGTGAACTACGCGTCTGTTCCCCGTCAGGGCGGACCGGCCGGTGCACGGGATACGGTGTCGATCGACATCATCGACCTCGAGAACGCCCGCGGCACTCCAGTGTTCACGAAGGGGCTGCTCCAGGAGTACGATCTCAGCGCGAGCGGCGGATCGAACCTGTTCACCTACTTCGCCGGCGTCGGGATCGAGGATACGGAGGGGATCGAGCCGACGAGCACGGTGGAACGGTACTCGGGCCGGCTGAACCTCTCGGTAGTTCCGAACTCGAAGCTGAGCCTTGGGCTCAACATGGGCTATGTGAACGGGGAGACTCACCTTCCATGCGAGGCGGGATGCGGCGGCCGGGCGCTCGCAACAATCTGGGCGAACCCGCTGAACAACCAGCCGCTCGCTGATGGAAGTCCGAGCCCGCGGCGCGGCTTCAACACCGGGCTGCCCGAACAATACGACGAAATGGTTCAGATCTGGCAGGGCGTCGACCGCTTCACCGGGGGTCTCCAGGTCACGCATTCCCCGACTACCTGGCTGCGCCACCGGGTGAGCGCCGGAACGGACCGGGTCAGCGAGAACGACAACTGGCTGACTCCGCGCAGCGAGGATTCACTCACCAAGGTCCTTTTCACCGGATGGCAGGGAGGCCGTGACGTCCGAAATCGTCAGGTGAACAACTACACTCTCGACTACTCCGCGTCGGCGACGGCGGACGTCCGGGATGATTTCAGGTCGACGACGTCGTTCGGAGGGCAGTATTATCGAAACACATCCAGCTTCATATCGTCATCCGGCTCCATCTTCCCGACGGTCGGCCTCACTGCCCTTTCGGCGACCACAACCAACCGAACGACGTTTGGAGATCTGGCAGCAGACGCGACACTCGGCTTCTACCTCCAGGAGCAGGTGGGATGGCGGGACAGGCTCTTTCTCACTGCGGCGATAAGAGCCGATGACAACAGCGCCTTCGGCCAGAACTTCGATCGCGTCTACTATCCCAAGTACAGCGCGAGCTGGGTCATCAGCGACGAACCATTCTGGCAGGTACCGGCAGTCAGCGCCCTCAAGCTGAGGGCCGCGTATGGTGAATCCGGGAAGCAGCCGGCCACATACTCGGCGCTCCAGACCTACGCCAGCGTGAGCGGTCCGGGCGATGCGGCGTCGGTCACTCCCCAGTTCCTTGGCAATGCCGATCTCGGGCCGGAGCGAAGCAAGGAGATCGAGATGGGCTTCGACCTTGGAGCGCTGGACGATCGGGTCGGTGTCGAGTTCTCGTACTACCGCAAGCGGACTGTCGACGCAATCCTCGATCGGGTGATCGCGCCCTCAGTCGGCATTCCCAACACGCAGCCGTTCAACGCGGGCTCGATCCTCAACTGGGGAACCGAGCTGCTGGTACGCGGTACGCCGGTGATCCTGGACGCGTTCTCCTGGGACATGTCGATCGGCTTCGCGACGAACGACAGCAAGGTCGAGAGCCTGGGAACGCCGCAGGCGATCCTGGATCTCCGCGAGCTCACTGGTACCCCCGACTTCGTGGCCGGTGGTCCCAACACTTTCATCCGGCACCAGGTGGGATACCCGATCGGCTCATACTTCGACCAGCGCGTCGTGAGCGCGGCGCTGCTCCCGAGTGGCCAGGCCGACATTCCGAACGTCATCTGCGATAATGGCCGCGGCGGCACCATGGTATGCGCCGGCCCCGACCTGCTGTACAACACGACCGACGACGCGCCCGAGGTATTTCTGGGCCGGTCGCTGCCGCGCATCGAAGGCGCCGTGACCAACACCCTCACTTTCTGGAACAACCTCCGGGTGTACGCCCTCGTCGACTTCAAGCGCGACTTCTACAAGATCGACGGCAACATGCGCTCCCGGTGCGCGATATTCGTCCGCTGCCGCGAGAACTTCTACCCGCTCGATGACGGCAGGGGCGGCCAGTTCGACCCCAGGAAGATCGCCGGACTTCAGTCGAACGGACAGATCGTCGACTACTACATCAACAACTCCAGCTACACCAAGCTGCGTGAAGTGAGCCTCTCGTACACCCTGCCGGCGATCACCACGCGCTTCGCGAGCTTCAATCGCGCAGTCGTCACGCTGGCCGGCCGCAACCTGGTCACCTGGACCGACTATCCCGGTCTCGAGCCCGAGGCGTTCTTCCTCGGCGGTGCCCGCGGCGGGGAATTCGGACAGTTCGAACAGACGACCAACCCGCAGCTCGCCCAGTGGGTGCTCGGCCTGAACCTGGATTGGTGACGCGTGCCTGACAAACCTTCGATTCGAGACTCTATCAACATGGCTGCATTGAACCGAAAGGCACGCTGGACGGTGTGGACGATGACGATTGCGATGCTCGTCGTCCCCACGGCGTGCGATACATTGAGCAACCCTCTGAGCGTCGACCCGGCGAGCAGGATCCCGGCGGGACAGCTCGAGGCTCCCGGAAACGCGGCGCTGCTCTCGGTCGGCGCGATCGGCGACTTCGAGTGCGCCTTCAACTCCTACGCGGCGTACAGCGGCCTCATTGGCGAGGAGTTCATCTATGCACAGCAGACCGCTTCACGCAGCCCGTACGACAGGCGCAACACCACACAGAACGATGTGGACTACGCCGTCAACGGCTGCGGCACAGGCGTGTATACACCCCTCCAGACAGCGCGCCAGTCCAACGAGAACCTCCTCGCGCTGCTGAAGACCTGGACCGATGAGCAGGTCGCTGCCGGGTCGGGATCACCCAATCGCACGAACCTGATCGCGATAGCCGCTGCATACGCCGGCTACAGCTATGTGCTGCTGGGGGAGGGGTTCTGCACCATGGCCATCTCGAGGGTGAACCTCGACAAGACGATTACGTATGGCGGCGAGATCGATCCCGACAGCGTGTTCAAGCTTGGCATCGCGAGATTCACGGAGTCGATCGCGGCCGCGGGTACCGCGGGGAACCAGAACATCGCGACGATGGCCTATCTGGGGCGGGCGCGCGCCAAGCTCAGCCTCGAGGACTACGCCGGCGCCAAGGCCGACGCACAACAGGTGGCAGCCGGATATGTCCTGAATGCAAGCGCGAGCGATGCAAGTACACGACGCCAGAACCGCATTGCGGGCGAGAACAGTTTGATCAGCCGCTCGTTCTCGGTAGGTGAGCCGTACCGCTCCATGGGCGACACGCGGGTCCCGGTCGTTGCCACCACGCTGGTCAGCGCAACGGGCGTCACGCACTACTACCAGACGAAGTATCCCACGACGACGGCGCCACTTCCGATCGCAACATACGAGGAAGCCCAGCTCATCATCGCCGAGGCCGACATTCGCACAGGGACGCCCGCAAGCCTCCTTGCCGCGCTTCCGATAATCAACGCGTCGCGCGCGCGGGGTGGGCAGACGCCATTCGCCGGCGTTACACAGGCGGACTACATGGCCGAGCTCATCGATCAGCGCCGCCGCGAGCTCTTCGCCGAGAGCCACCATGTCGGCGATGTTCTCAGATTCGGGATCACTCTCTCTCCTGCGGCGAACTCGACATATCACTTCGGCGGCACCTACGGAACCCAGATCTGCCTTCCCCTTCCGTCGGCCGAGCGGTTGAACAACCCGTTGATCGGCGGCTGACAGGAGCGGAACGGTCAAACCGAACGGCAGCACCGGAGTCGAAGAAGCCCCCGCCATGTGGCGAGGGCTTCTTCATCGTCACCGCCTCAACGCCGGGCGAGCCTTCAGACAGGACGCGGGTGCTTCTTCGTGATCACCGCTTCAGTGCCGGACCGAGCTCGATGCCGCACGAGCCCTCAGATACGCCGAGGGCGGATCCCGGGCTTCCCGTGCTCATCTCCGTCACGGACGACGACTACCGGCCGTGACGGGCGATAGATCGTGGGCCGCATGGGTACCAGTGGCTGTTCGGGTGCTCGCGTATCGGGCGCGACGGGGCCGCTCCGAGTGCCGTCGGCGGAATCCTCATCGTTGCCGAACCCATAATTGAATGCAGCTGATGTCGCACGCATTGTCCATCTCATCGCAAAGGGAAACGTTCCGGTACTGCCTTCACCTGCTTTCAATTTGACGCCTGAATCGAGCAAAGAGTTTGCTCCGTGCCGTTTCGTGACAGTCGCGCTCGAATCGTGACGATCACCGTGCATCCACGAGGGGCCTGCCAATGAGCGCTTCGAGCCGGGCGCGCGCGACGCGCTGGTCGAACCGTGCAGTGATCAGCGCATTGCGAGCCTCGTTGAGCGCGGCCTGCGATGTCAGCACATCGAGCAGCGTCGCCGCTCCGAGTGCGTAGCGCTGCTGCTGGAAGCGCAGGTCTTCCTCGGTCGCGGCCACCGACGCGAGCTGAACGTCCACGCGCTGGCCGGCGTTCCGCAGAAGGCCGAGGGACTGCGTGAGCTCCTGCTGTGCACGCAGGCGGGCGTCGCGAAGTAATGCCTCGGCATTGTCCTGGTCGACGTTCGCACGAACCACTCGTTCCTCCCTCTGAAGCTGGTCGAGCAGCGGAAGGGAGAGGGTCAACTGGAAGACCGACGCATACCGAAAAGGCTCGCGGAAACCGAACGCGCGATCGAACCCATTGCCCCCGCGGAAGAAGGACGCGGACAGGGTAGGCAGATAGATCGAACGCGCGGAGCGTGCGCCAGCACGCGCCGCGCCGAGCTGGGCCTCGGCCCGACCAACGTCCGGACCTTCGACAGCGAGCTGGAGGAGGCGATCCTCATCCAGCGCCACGATCGCGGCGTCGGGTGAATCGTCGCGCACCGCCGTCACGGGAAAACTCGTACCCACGAGCCGCGTGAGCGATGCGTTGGCGAGCTGCACGCGGTTCTGCGCGTCGAGAATAGCGAGCTGCGCGTTGCCTACCGCGACCACGGAGCGAAGGGAATCGGAGCGGCTAGCCGCGCCGGCTGCGACACGTACGGTGGAAACGCGAAGCTGCTGCTGTGCCTCGGCAAGCTGCGCGCTGGCTGCCTCCTCGCCTTCCCGTGCCGCCAGCACGTCGTAGTACTGCTGCTTCACATCCAGCGCGACCTGGAACGCCTGAAGGACATCGCTCGCATCGGCCGCGGAGTGCAGGGCCCTGGCCGCGCGGAGGTCGAAGAAACGGCGCCCGCCGTCGAAAAGGTCGACCTGCGCGCCCAGTCCGTCCGAATACGATGTGGATGTGACGGTGATGAGGTTTCCCTCTTCGCCGATCGCCTGGCCGCGCCGCCAGTTGCTCCCCAGCGATACGCCCACGTTCGGGATAAAGGCGAACCAGGCGGACCTGATTCCGGCACGCGCCACGCGAAGGTCACCGCGCGCCTGGACGCTGAGCGGCGAGTTGCGCTGGGCGAGGCGAACGGCCTCGTCGAGCGCGATGGGGCGCGGAGTCGTATCCGACGACGCCTGTGCCGAGAGAAGGCTCGGGACGAGGAGAACAAGCGAGAGAAGTCGAACCATGTTCAGGAGCTCCAGCAGTGAAGGCGGCATCGAATGGGGGCCACACGGATTCCCAATATCCGAAGGCGGGCCCGGAAAGTTGCAGAGGGAATGATCGTGCCGCGCGGCTGGGAAGCCGCAAGTCACTGGGGGAAAGGCACTTGCTGTTGTCGACTGTCAGTTCTCGGAGCCCGGGACTGACCGCTGTGAGACACCGCCATCCCGGAATCGAACACCGGGGGGCACGCACTGCATACGGGTACTACGTACGCTTCGGGCACTTCGTACTGCGCACGCACTGCGTACCGAGTACTACGTACGCTTCGGGCACTTCGTACTGCGCACGCACTGCGTACGGGGTACTACGTACGCTTCGGGCACTTCGCACTGCGCACGCACTTCGTACGGAGTACTGCGTACGCTTCGGGCACTGCGCACGTACTGCGTATCGAGTACTTCGCACCTGACTGCGTGCTGCATACGGGGGCGCTGAAAGGCGGACGACCCGCCCTTCGCGCTCTTACGCGGTCTTCCGCCGGAAACGTGCGCAGTATCGGTGCGCAGTCCGGCGCGCAGTACTTCGTACGAAGTGCGTGCGCAGTAAGCAGTGCTGGAAACGTGCGCAGTATCAGTGCGCAGTCGGGGTGCGCAGTACTCCGTACGAAGTGCGTGCGCAGTAAGCAGTGCCTGAAACGTGCGCAGTACCCAGTGCGCAGTACGGCCAGCTAGGGCAGGAAGTTGACCACCAGTCGCTCGACCTCTTCGGACGCATCGGCCATCACCCAGTGACTCGCGTTGGGGAGGTGCTCGACGGTGAGGTTGGGTACCCAGCGATCGAGCCCTTCGCTGAGTTGGCGGTCGAGGTAGCTGTCCTGATCGCCCCAGATCAGAAGCGTCGGTGCTTCGATCCGGGAGCTGTAGCCCGGAGGGTGGCGCGGGCGGAAGCGTGCCGCGGCACGGTAGTAGTTGAGGGCGGAGGTGAGCGCCCAGGGCCTCGCGAGCGCCGCAATGTAGCGGTCGATGTCCTCCTCCGTAAACGCGTCCGGCGTGACCGGATCCTCGCGCAGGATGCGCCGAACCGCCGCGAAGTCGTTCCTCGCAATGAACGCTTCGGGCACCTTCGGGAACTGGAAGAGGAACATGTAACGCGACAGCCAGAGCTGACGCGGCATCCGCAGCTCGCGGGCGAAGGCACGCGGGTGCGGAGCGTTGAGCACGATGAGGCGGTCGATGAGCTCGCGGTGGCGCATGGCGAGATGCCAGGCGACAGCGCCACCCCAATCGTGCCCGACGACGTGCGCGCGTCGCTCGCCTGCGTGTTCGATCAGCGCGGCAATGTCATCGGCAAGGGTGTCGATCGCGTACGATTCGACGCCGTGCGGCTTCCCGGAGAGGTTGTAGCCGCGCAGGTCTGGAGCGACGGCGTGATAACCGGCTTCGGCGAGCGCGGGCATCAGCTGTCGCCAGGAATACCAGAACTCGGGGAACCCGTGCAGGAGGATGACGAGCGGCCCCTGGCCCGCTTCGCGATAGTGAAGCTGCACGCCGTTGACGGCGGCGTATTGCGGCGTGCTGATCCAGCGGCCATCGCCGTCGAGGTGATGGTCGTCGCCCTGGCCCGTGGCCGGATCCGGGTGGGTGCGGCGAGGGATGGGCGCCGTCAGACAGCCGCCAGCGCGCCTTCGTGCGTCGCGCGCAGTTCCCTGATCCGGTCCTCGACCAGCGCCACGAGCTCTCCCATTCTTGCGGCATCGAACACGAGCGCCGCCCCGGCCGCCGCGTAGATCTGCGGGAGCGGGCGTGTGCCGCCCAGCGCCAGCGCAGACTTGTAGCGGTTCACGGCTCCACGATAGTCGGTGAGGCTGTCGCGCCAGATCTGCAGCGCCCCCAGCTGCGCGATGCCGTACTCGATGTAATAGAACGGTGCCGTGAAGATGTGCGACTGTCGGTACCAGCGCGCGATCCGCTGCGCGTCGAGCCCGCTCCAGTCGACGCCGCGCTCGAAGCGCGCTCGAATCCGGAGCCAGTGCTCGTCGCGCGCGTCCCGATCACCGCCCTCGCCGCTCGTGTATATCCACGTCTGGAACGCGTCCACACACGCCACGTGTGCAAGGCTCATCAGCACATCCTCGAGATGGTCGATCCACGCGTGTCGAACGTCCCCGCGCTCGTAGTAGCCGGCCGGTCTCACGAGATGCGGTCCCGCCAGGAGCTCCATGGTCATCGACGCAAGCTCGGCGGCCTCCATTCCGGTGGCGCGCTGCCAGATGTACGGCAGGCGGTGCGCCGCCACGCCATGGAAGCAGTGTCCGGCCTCGTGCACGAGAACGCTGACATCCTCCGGAACCCCCGCGGCGTTCATGAAGACGAAGGGCTCGCCCCGGAAGGGTAGTGTCATGCAGTAACCACCCGGGGCCTTACCCGGACGGCTGTCGAGGTCGAGAAGTCCATGTTCGGCCATCCGCCGAAAATCGCCGCCAAGCTCCGGATCGACATTGTCGAAGATCTCGCAGGCGCGGTCAACGAGCTCGGTCACATTTCCGAAGGGTACCAGCGGTTCGGCACGGTCCGGATCGACGGCCAGATCCCAGGGACGAACCGCCTTCAGGCCGAGCCGCTTCCTTCGGTACTCGAAGAGCCTTTCCACTGCCGGCACCACCGTCGCCTCGACCGCGGCGTGAAAGCGCGCGCAGTCCTCGGGGGTGTAGTCGAAGCGGTACTTCGACTCGAAGACGTAGTCGCGGTAGTTCGCAAATCCTGCGTTGGACGCAATCTGCTGCCGACGCACGTAGCTCTCGTCGAACATTTTCGCGAGGTTCGTTCGCTCGGCGATGTACGGCTCCGTCATGGCGCGGAATGCGCGCTCGCGAACCGCTCGATCCCGCTGCTTCAGGAAGGGCTGGAGCTGCGCGATCGTCCGGCGCTCGCCGTCCCATTCGACGGTCATTGCGCCGGTGATCTTGTCGTACGAGGTCTCGAGCTCCTCGATCTCCGAAAAGAGATGAACGCTCGCCTCGCGAAAGAGCCATGCGTCCGTTCGCAGTCGGCGAATCATCGTGGCGAGCTCGGGATCGTCCCAGCCGAGGTCGAGCAGCCGGCGCGCGAGGCGCACCTGCTGCTCATCCTGCTTCGGGCCGATCTCGGCCGCGAACCGGAGGTGCGCCGCTTCCTTGGCCGCGTTCTCGGTGTCGCAGGTATACGCGATCGTCGCGACGGCCGCCGCCTCGCCGACGAGCTCCTCCAGGCGCGACCAGTCACGCAGCCAGGATGCCGCCGTGCGTGCCGACAGCGGCACGGTCGCGAGCGCCTCGTAGTACGGCGCCACATCGGCCCACGTGGCGTTCGAGAGCGCGTCGGGTGACTCGGGCAGATCCATGCACGACTCCGGTCGGCTAAACGGCTCGGCGCGCGTGATATGGGGCGTATGGTCCCATCACAGTCGCGCCGGATTCAAGTTACCGCAATCGGCAGCGGCAGGCAGCGGTGATTCAGCCACGATTTGCTGGAACGAAAAGGGCGCGATGCGTACGCGATTTGTAGCGTACATCACCGTCGCGCCTGCGGGCGATGCTATCAGCCCGGCGGCGGAGGCGGGACAGGGATCAATACCCGTGGGTCGGGCGGTCGCTGTCCACCTGTTGGTCCTCGACTGCTTTCCCTGACTCTGCCCTGCGTCCACGGAACCCGTGCGAGGTCCGCGGTCAGTGCGGCTACCAGGGGCGGTACCGCGCTGGCTGCCTGCGCCAGCGGCACCACGGCGTCGCGGACCGCCATGACCCCGCATCCGGGACAGGTCACCTGCACCCGCACCACCAGGCTGTCGCCTCGACGATCGTACTGGCCGATGATCACCGCGGGGGCGTGCAGTATGGCACCGATCATGGTCGGGACGCGGCTGATGCCCGCGACCTCGCGAGTAGTTGCCTCATTGACCACGCTGTGGGTACCCGCCGCGGCCAGGGCAGCCCTGATCGAATCCGCGATGACGTCGCCGACTCCGGACGTTGCGGAGCGGCCGCCGGCGGACGGACTGGAGAAGGGAAGGACGACCACGCGACGTTCGTCGGGACGTGGCGGGGGGAGAGGGACGAATCTCTCGCCGCGCGTCGTCCCGATGCGAACCCGATCCCCGAGACGGGCTGCCGATTCGGCCTGGTCACGGATGGCCGCGACGGCGCTTCGAATCGAATCGGAGAACGCGCGCTCGTATACGAAGCGCATCGAATCCAGGACCACGCGGTCCCGCTCACCCGACTCCCCACGCTCCGCCTCGAGGCGTGCGGTCACCGCCTGGGCGATGGCGAGCGAGTCCGCGCGCGAGAGGACCACCGGCTGCGGGGCCCGTGCCGCCGTACTACCCGAGCCCGAACCTCCGGCAGTGTTCGCGCTCGAAAAGGCGGCGGCGATCCGCGCGGAATCAACGGGAGGAGCAGGCGACGTCTTCGTCGCCGTGGGCCGGGGTGACTCAGGGGCCTGCGCGGCAGCGCTGACCGAGGTCACAGCCGTTGGATCCGCGTCGCGGGAGACGATGAACGCATACGCCGCCGCGGATCCGAGAATGACCACGGCCGCGCCGAGCAGCGCTCCACGAGCGGCGGATGTCCGCTCGCCGTGCAGTAGGGTTTCGCCGCTTCCGATGACGGCACCCCGCGGCGTGCTGACCGCGTCGAGCTCGCCCTGGAGCACGAGCGCGGTCCTCGGCCGGAAAGCCGGGTTCTTCTCGAGGCAGCGCATGATGAGGTCCGACAGCTCCTCCGGCACATCGGGGCGAAGCTCGTGCAGGGGCTCCGGTGCGCGGGTGAGCTGTGCGGCCATCGTGGCCTGGGGCGATGACGACGAGAAGGGCGACTCGCCGATGAGAAGCTCGTACGCGAGCAGTCCGACCGCATAGAGATCGAGGCGGTGGTCCGCGGCCGGATCACCTGCGAGCTGCTCCGGCGCCATGTAGGCGGGTGTGCCTATCGCGATGCCCGCGGTAGTCACGCCGGAGATCGGGAGGGCGGCGCTCAGCGCCTTCGCCACACCGAAGTCGGTGACGAGAGCGTGGGATCCAAGGCGCAGGATGTTCGCCGGCTTGATGTCGCGGTGGATCACCCCGCGGCCGTGGGCATACGCGAGCGCGTCGACGACGTCGTGGAGGATCCTCACGACATCGCTGACGCTCAGGCGTCCGCTGCGCTCGAGCGCGAGCCGCAGGGACTCGCCCTCGATGTACGGCATTGTGTAGTACAGAATGCCGTCGCCCTCGCCTGTGGATAGCAGCGGAACGATGTGCGGGTGATGAAGCTGCGCGGCGAGCTGGATCTCGCGGCGGAACCGGTCGATGTTGACGCCGGCGGCGAGCTCGGGAGGGAGCACCTTGATGACAACCTGCCGCCCGAGCGCGCGCTCGGTAGCCACGAAGACGCGGCTCATCCCGCCCCCCGACAGCTCGCGCTCTATGTCGAATGAGGCGCTGACGGTGCGGCGCAGCTGGGAAAGGAAGTCAGTCATGTATGGGTCGCGGCCTGGTCGTACAATCTATGATCCGAGGGGTTCCGGACGCTAATCCCCTTTTGACACCGGTACCGGCGTCGGCGTCAGTGGCCGCTGGCGTGTCCGGACGCCGAGGGCCAGCTTGTCGCCGATGACGGAAGCCATCGCGCAGCCCACGGGACGACTGCTCAAGGTACTCGGCGTCGGGTTCGGTCTGGCGGTCACGATCGGCAACACTATCGGCGCCGGAATCCTTCGCGCGCCGGGCGAGGTAGCGGCGAATACAGGGAGCGAGTGGCTGTTCCTCGCCGTGTGGATGGCCGGCGGGGTGTACGCGCTGTTGGGGGCATTCTCGCTCGCGGAGCTGGGCGCGATGATACCGCGCTCCGGTGGCCAGTACGTGTTCGTTCGGACCGCGATCGGCGAGTATGCCGGCTTCGTGGTGGGATGGAACGACTGGATCTCGACCTGCGGGAGCGCGGCCGCGGTATCGATCGTTCTCGCGGAGTCACTGGGCACCGTCGTCCCCGCGGCGGGTTCGCGAACCATGTCGACCGCCGTCGTGACGGTGATTCTCTTCACGATCCTTTTATGGAAGGGGGTGAAGGTCGGGGCCCGGGCCCAGATGTTCACGAGCGCGCTCAAGGCGCTCGCGCTCCTGGCCCTTGTTGCCGCGTGCTTCACGATGTCCGCCCGCTTCATGCCGGTGGATCGCTCGACGGTGGCTGCGTCGCTGGCGCCGCTTGCAGCAACGGTGCTGGCGCTCCAGGCGGTGATCTACACCTACGACGGGTGGGCAGGTGTCATCTATTTCTCGGAGGAGGTGCGGGATCCGGGCCGGGACATTCCCCGCTCCATGCTCGGAGGGGTACTGTCGATCACGGCGATCTACCTCCTCGTGAACGTCGCCTTCCTTCACGTGCTCCCGCTATCGGCGCTCGCGGGGCAACCTCTCGCCGCGGGCGCTGTCGCCGACGCGCTCTTCGGCGTGCGGGGAAACGTGGTCGTCAGTGGAATCGTGGTCATAGCGATGCTGAGCAGCGTGAACGCACTGCTGCCCATGGCGTCGCGGGTCCTGTTCGCGATGAGCTCAGATGGTCTGTTCAGTCGGATCGGGGCGCGCGTCAACGATGGAGGCACGCCGACCGTCGCCCTGCTCCTCAGCGCCTGCGTTACCATCGGGTTCATTTCCACCGGGACGTTCGGGGCGGTAATCGCCCTGCTGGCGGTGTTCTTCGTCGCCAACTACGTCCTGTCGTTCATCTCGCTCCTGCTGCTGCGGCGCCGCCGGCCTGCTGCACCGCGACCGTATCGCGCGTGGGGATACCCGTTCACGACGATCATCGCCCTGCTGGGGTCGGTGGCCTTTCTGCTGGCGACGATCGCCGGCGATCCCCTGACGGCCGTGCGCGCGGGACTGCTGCTCGGAGTGAGCTATCCGGTCTACCTGTTCGTGCGAAGGCGGAGAGCGTCCGCGAGCGGCTGAGCGCGGGCACTCGCTCGCAGCCAGCCCGGGAGCCATTTTCCGCGCATGACATTCCCCTTCGATCCGCGCATCGAGCACGCCGCGACCATCCCGTCGCGGCTCTACACCGACCCCGTCTATCTCACGCTGGAGCGCGAGAAGGTATTCGCGAGAACGTGGCAGCTCGTGGGCCGTGCGGAGCAGGTGCGGGAGACGGGCGACTACTTCACGGCGGAGATCGGCACCGAGCGCATAGTGATCCTCCGTGACGGCGATGCGCTGCGTGGATATCACAACATCTGCCTTCACCGCGCCGGACCGGTGGCAGAGGGGTGCGGTCGGCGAAAGACGCTCCAGTGTCGCTACCACGGCTGGACGTACAATCTCCGCGGCGAGCTCGTGCGCGCGCCCGAAATGGAAGGAACGGCAGGCTTTCGGCCGGAAGAGATGCACCTGCTTCCGGTTCAGGTTGATCAGTGGGGTCCCCTGATCTTCGCGAACCTCGACACGAAGGCGCAGCCGCTCGGCGTCACCCTCGAGGACATTCCGCAGCGCGCCGAACGCTTCCATGCCGAAGGGATGCGCTACGTCATGCGGAAGGAGTGGGTGCTCGCCTGCAACTGGAAGGTGTACGTCGACAACTATCTGGAGGGGTACCACGTGCCGGTGGTGCACCCGGGGCTGCACAAGGAGATCGACTATGACGGGTACCGGGTGGAGACGCATCGGTACTACTCGCTCCAGCATGCGCCCCTCCGTCCGGCGAAGCAGGGCGACGCCGACCGCAAGTACGTTCCGCGCGATGCGGGGGACCAGGCGCAGTACTACTGGATCTTCCCGAACATCATGCTGAACGTCTACCTAGGCCAGATGCAGACGAACGTCATCCTCCCGCTGGACCACGAGCGCACGGCGGTGGTGTTCGAGTGGTACGCCACCGCTCCCCCGGCCGACCCGGCGACCGACGCCGAGTGGCGGAAGCTCGTGGCATTCAGCGACGAGATCCAGGTCGAGGACATCGAGATCTGCGAGTCGGTGCAGCGAAACTTGCGTTCGCGGGTCTACGACCGCGGCCGATACTCGGCGAAGCGGGAGAATGGCGTGCACCACTTTCACGGGCTGCTGCATGAGTGGATGGGATGACTCGATCGGATGACGTCGTGACCGCGGTTCCGGCGGCCGACCTCATATCGGCCGCGCGCGCCGTCATGCTGGCCAACGGCCTCCAGCCCGACTTCCCTGCCGAGGTGCAGCGCGAGGTCGCGCAACTCGATGAAGCCGATGTCGACCTCGCGGCGAAGGACGTTCCGAGGGATCTCACGCACCTGCTGTGGTCGTCGATCGACAACAGGGAGTCGCGGGACCTGGACCAGGTGGAGTACGCCGAGCGTCTCGAGAGCGGGGAGATCCGCCTGCTCATCGGGATCGCCGATGTCGATGCGCTTGTGCCCAAGGGATCGGCGGTGGACGAACACGCGGCGG
>JBGTMW010000257.1:0-8393 GCA_041743365.1 Gemmatimonadaceae bacterium | reverse complement strand
GGCTTGCGGCCGCCTGCGGCGAGGCGAACGTCGTGCTCGTGCTCACGACGCGATTCGAGGACTTGCGGCAGCGACACTGGATGGATGCTGCACCCGATCTGTCAGGTCCGGTCATCCGTGCACTCGCCCGCGTGCGGAACGCGGGCCGGATCGTCGTGACTGCGGCGGGACGCGGCCTTGTTGAAGAAGTGCATTGGGGACTCACCCCTGACGAGCGCGACCGCGTGTCGTGGGACATCTCCTGGATCTGGGGTCCGCCGGAGAGCGACCTCGCGCACCTTTTCCGCACGATCGGCGCATCACGATTTGTCTACGGGACGCAATGGCCGCTGCGGCTCGTGCAGGGCCCGCGAGCGAACCTCGAGTTGCTGCCCGATGATGTGCGTCCGCGCTCGCTTGCATCATCGATGTTTACATGATCGCGATGGAAAGCGGTGTAAGTCTTGCGCCGCGCTACGCAGCCAATCATTTTTCCGGCCGTGACACTTGTGAAAATCTTCACAAGCCTGTCCGCGATAGCATCCCCCCCTGTACCAGCTCGCCGAGGTCACGTTGAGGAGGAACTGGGGTTCTCTCTCCGGGCTCGTTGCGGTTGCCGCAGCCGCCATCGTCTTGTCGGCCTACAGCGGCGCCTCCTCCCCGGAAGGCCGTCAGCCGCAGCAACCGATCAACTTCCCGCACCCGGTACATGTAAAGACACTGGGCATGAACTGTCTTTACTGCCACTCCGCCGCCAACAAGAGTCCGGACCCCGGGCTCCCCGCCGTCGGCACCTGCATCGGATGCCATCAGGTCATCAGCAGGCAGAAGCCCGAGATCGCGAAGCTCCTCAAGTTCGCCGCCGACACCCAGCCGATCCCGTGGGAGCGCATCCACAAGCTCCCCGAGTACGTGCGCTTCCCGCACGTCCGCCACGTGAACGCCGGCGTCAGCTGCCAGCAGTGCCACGGCCAGGTGCAGGACATGGCGCAGGTCTACCAGGAGAACAGCCTCAACATGGGCTGGTGCATCAGCTGTCACATTGAGAAGAAGGCGCGCTACGACTGTGCCGTCTGTCATTACTGAGCCAGCGCGATTCGCCGAGCTCCGCGAGCGCCGTCGCCCCCAATGCCGAAAGGACCTGACCGCATGAGCGAGACCCCGAGCGCCACGGGCGTCAAACGCAGGGATTTTCTCAAGATCCTCGGTACCACCACCGCCGTCGTCGGCTGCAATACCGACGACCCGGGCAAGCTGATTCCGTATCTCGTCTCCCCGGACAATACGGTCCCCGGCGTCTCGAACTATTACGCGACCACCTGCCGCGAATGCTCGGCGGGCTGTGGGCTCATCGCCGAGACCCGCGATGGTCGCGTCACGAAGCTCGAGGGAAATCCGCAGCACCCGGTCAATCGCGGCGCACTCTGCGCGCAGGGGCAGGCTGCACTGCAGGGCCTGTACAATCCCGACCGTGTGCCCGGGCCGATGGTGCGTCGTGCCACGGGACAGTTCGAGCAGACGAGCTGGCAGGAAGCCACCACCGCGCTCCTCGCGCGCATGGTCGCGGCACGCACCGACGGCACGCTGTCGCGCGGCGTGTTCGTCAACGAGCACGAGAGCGGAAGCTTTCCCGCGTTCCTCGACCAGTGGCTGAGCGCATATGGAATGGCGGCGCACATTCCGTATGAGGGCGAGGGCGACATCGGCGCCGGCGTCGCGCAGGCCGAGGCCTATGGCGTTGCGTGGCCCCGCTTCGATTTTTCCGCGGCGCGCCTCATCGTGTCGTTTGGCGCCGACTTCCTCGATACGTGGGGTGCGTCGGTTCCGCAGCAGCTCGACTTCGCCGACGCGCGCGCGAAGCTGGACCAGGGCCCGAGATTCATCTACATCGGACCGCGCCGCTCGCTCACCGGCCTCAACGCGGACGAATGGATCGATTGCAAGCCGGGAAGCGAGCTCGCCATCGCGCGCGCAGTCCTCGGCGGCGGCGGATCGATCGAGTCGGCCGCGACGGAGAGCGGTGTCGCTGCGGAGCGCCTGACACGCCTGGCCAGCGAGATCTCGAACGCGCGGCCAGCGCTCGTGCTGGCGAGCGGAACGACGGGCTCCGGGAGCGAGCTGTGCTCGACGGTAGCTGCGTTCAATCGCACTTCCGGAAACGTCGGATCCGCCATCGGTACCGCGGAGCCCATCACGGGACTGACGGGCGCGGCGCCGTACGCGGAGATGACCGACCTCGTCGCGAGAATGAACAACGGTCAGGTGCCCCTTCTGTTCATACGCGGCGCAAATCCGGCGTATACGATGCCGAAGGCCGCCGGCTTCGACGAAGCCATGGCGAAGGTTCCGTTCAGGGTGAGCTTCTCTAGCTATCGCGACGAGACGACGGAGCTGTGCGACCTGATCCTCCCTGACCATCACTCGCTCGAGCAATGGGGAGATGCGGAGCCCACGCCGAACGTCCTCGCGCTTCAGCAGCCCGTCATGGACCCGGTTTTCAGGACGCGCGCGGTGGCGGACACGCTGATCGCAGCCGCCAAGGCGGATCCCGCCGTCGCCGGTCGTTTTCCGCAGGCGAGCTATCGCGACTGGCTCATCTCGCGATTCCCCGGGGGAGCGCCCGCATTCGCCAACGCGCTCACGACCGGGCTCGCGACTGGAGTTCCATTGCGCACGACCGCAGCCCGCCGACAATTGCCGCCGCCTGCGGCCACGGGCGGGATCGAGCAGACGGAAGGCGATTTCTATTTCGTCCCATATCCTTCGCCGACGCTCGGCGTGGGAGCCGGTGCGAACAAGCCCTGGCTTCAGGAGCTGCCCGACCCCGTCTCGAAGATCTGCTGGCAGTCGTGGGTGGAGATCCACCCCCTCACCGCCGCGCAGCTCGGCATCGACTCGGGCGATCACATCACGATCACTACCGCAGTCGGTGAAGTCACCGCTCCGGCCTATCTGTACCTCGGGATCCGCCAGGACACAGTCGCAATGCCGATGGGGCAGGGACACACCGCCTACGGTCGCTATGCGAAGGATGTCGGCGTAAACGTTCTGGATGCGACGCCATCGACTCTCGAGCGCCGGGGAGGATTTCTTCCGGTCGCGACGAAGGCGCGCGTAGCGAAAGCAGGCATGAAGTCGCGTCTGGTCACGACCGAGGGCTCCGCGCGGCAGCATGGCCGCGGGATCGCGCGCGCGATTCTCGCGAGCCAGGTCGGCGAGCCCCGTGCCGAGGCCGCTCATCACTTCATGGGCGATGCGTCTCACGAGTTCCTTCCGGGCCTTCGTGCGCCGGTCGCCGATGACGCGCAGGGCGAGCTCGGAAGCGACCAGTCCACGCTCAAGGGCATGTACGCCCCGGATCACTGGAGCGGGATGGCGAAGCGTCGATGGGCGATGACCATCGACCTCGCGCGCTGCACGGGATGCTCGGCGTGCATGACGGCCTGCTACGCCGAGAACAACATCCCGACCGTGGGTGCTCCGCATCAGGGTCGGCACCTCTTCGCCGATCGTACCGGCCCCGGCGCCAACATCACGCGCGGCCGTGAGATGACCTGGATCCGGATCGAGCGCTACTTCGAGGGCGGCGAGCACGGCGAGAGCGAGTTCGAGACGCGCTTCATTCCGATGCTCTGTCAGCACTGCGGAAACGCGCCCTGCGAGCCGGTATGTCCGGTATACGCGACCTACCATGCGCCCGATGGGCTGAACGTGCAGGTCTACAATCGGTGCGTTGGCACGCGATACTGCTCGAACAACTGCCCGTACAAGGTTCGCTACTTCAACTGGTTCGGCTACGGCGAGCCCGACCGCGAACAGTATGCGTTCCCCGAGCCGCTGAACTGGCAGCTCAACCCGGACGTGACCGTGCGCTCGAAGGGAGTCATGGAGAAGTGCAGCTTCTGCGTGCAGCGGATTCGCGACGCCGAGAACCGGGCTTCGGGAGAGAAGCGCGAGATCGAGCCCGACGAATTCACGGTCGCATGTGCGCAAGCTTGTCCGTCACGGGCGATAACGTTCGGCGACGCGGCCGAGGCAGGGTGGGCGGTCACCGATCTCATCGAGGATCGCCGCGCCTACCATGTCTTCGAGGAGCTGAACACCTTCACCGCGGTGGTCTACTTGCAGAAGGTCAATCACCCGGCACCGGGCGCAGTTGCGCCGGCCGCAGCGGCGGCGGGGGCACCCCATGGCGAGTAGCGCGCCCCCGGTGAAGGGCTCCGGCGGAGAGCGGCTGCACCGTCCGAACATCGCCTCGGCATCGGTTCAGCTTCCGGCGGTCCGTGACTACGAGCAGGTCGACCGCGAGATCATTGGCACGCTGCACCCGACTGTAGCGTGGTTCATCGGCCTCGGCACCGCGATCCTCTTCCTCATCATCGGCGTGGCTGCGTGGATCTACCAGATCTACGATGGCCTCGGCGTTGCCGGCTACAACCCCCCGGTCATGTGGGGGGTGTACATCATAACCTTCGTTTTCTGGGTCGGTATCGGCCACGCGGGCACGCTGATCTCCGCGATCCTGTACCTGTTCCGCGCCGGATTCAGGACGACGATCTACCGGTGTGCCGAGGCGATGACCGTGTTCGCGGTCATGACCGCCGGTCTCTTTCCGATCCTGCACCTCGGCCGCCCCTGGAAGTTCTTCTGGCTGATCCCGTATCCGAACTGGCGGCTGATCTGGCCCAACTTCAAGAGTCCGCTGGTGTGGGACGTTTTCGCGATCCTCACCTACCTCACGGTCTCGGCGACGTTCCTGTACGTCGGGCTGATCCCCGACATAGCGGTGCTCCGCGATCGCGAGACCAATCCTGTCAGGAAGCGGATCTTCGCCGTGCTCGCGATGGGGTGGCGGAACTCGGATCGCGAATGGCGGCACTTCGCGCGGATGTACCTGTTCCTGGCCGCGTTCTCGACCCCGCTCGTGCTGTCGGTTCACTCGGTCGTTTCCTTCGACTTCGCGATGTCTCTTGTGCCGGGGTGGCACGCCACGGTCTTCCCGCCGTACTTCGTGGCCGGCGCGATCTTCTCCGGCATCGGAATGGTGTTCACGATCATCATCCCGCTGCGGAAATGGTTCGGGCTCAAGCACTACGTCACGCTCAACCACCTCGATGCCGCGGCGAAGCTCTGCCTCTTCACGTCGCTGGTCGTCGGCCTCGCGTATGTCAGCGAGTTCTGGGTGGCATGGTACAGCGGCAACAAGATCGAGCAGGAGTACTTCTGGAACCGCGTGTTCGGGCAGTGGTGGTGGGCCGCGTGGATCATGCTCATCTGCAACATGATCCTGCCGCTCAGCCTCTTCTCCCAGGCCCTGCGAAGGAACACGACCTGGCTGTTCATCCTCTCGATCTTCATCAACATCGGGATGTGGTTCGAGCGGTTCGTCATCGTCATTCCGTCGCTCTCGCACGAGTTCGAGCCCTGGCAATGGACGACGTACGCCCCCACCTGGGTGGACTACGCCATTCTCGCCGGCAGCTTCGGCTGGTTCTCGATGTGGTTCCTGCTCTTCATCAAGCAGCTCCCGGTCATGGCGATCTCCGAGGTCAAGGAGATCGTGACGCCCAGGATGCGGCATCGGCACGGGTCGCACGACGGTGGCGTGGAGCACGGGGTCATCGCGAACCCGCTGACCGCGGGCGGGCCTCACACCACCGGAGGGACGCACTGATGCGTGGCGTGCTCGGAGCCTTTCGGGAGCTCGACTCCACCGTTCTCGCGATCCGGGAGCTGAAAAAGCAGCGCATCGGCGAGGTCACCGTCTATACGCCTACACCGCGTCACGAGCTCGACGAGGTCCTTGCGGCGGGACCGAGCGCGGTTCGGCGCTTCACCCTCATCGGCGGCCTGCTCGGCGTGACCTTCGGCTACTGGATTGCAATCTGGGCTTCCGACTACTGGCCCCTGGTGGTGGGTGGAAAGCCGATCGCCTCGTGGGTGCCGTACACGATCTTCGGCTTCGAGGTGATGGTGCTCGTGGGTGCGCTCGCGACGGTGGTCGGCATGTTCGCGAACGCCCGCCTGCCGAAGCTCACGATGACCGTGGGATACGATCCGCGGTTCAGCCACGGTGACTATGGGGTCTTCGTGGAATGCGCTCCAGAACACTGTGGCGAGGTCGAGGCGACGCTCCGCGAGCATGGGGCGGTGGAGGTGCGCGGTGAGCGCTGACTTCCGTTTTCCGCGCCGGCTCGCCGTGCTCCTGCTGCCGCTCTCGCTCGGCGCCTGCGACTGGTTCACGAATTTCACGCGCCAGCCGAAGATCGACCCGTGGGAGGTCGCGACCATGGATTCGACGAAGCGCGACAGCCTTCCGCCGCGGGGAAATCCGCAGGGGTCAATGCCGATTCACGGAGGCGTTCCGGACTTCGTCGTGTCCTATTCGCGGTTTCCGCTGACCGTCGATTCCATGTCCGGAATGGTCAATCCGACCCCGCCGACGGAGGAGTCGATCGCGAACGGTCACAGATATTACGCGATCAATTGCGCGGTCTGCCACGGGGACGCAGGTGACGGCGCAGGTCCGCTGACCCGGTTCCAGTTTCCGCCGATTTCCCTGACGAGTCCGACCGCCGCGGCGCGTAGCGACGGATATCTCTACGGAATGATCCGCAACGGTCGCGGACTGATGCCGAGCTACAACCGGATCGAGCACATGGATCGGTGGGATGTCGTCAACTACGTACGCGGCCTTCAAGGGCGACTCGGCCGCGACGTGCCCAGGGGGCAGCTCGGTACGCCCGGCGAGGGCGGCGACAAGGTTCCGGGGCCGAGTCTCACCGCCCCCAACCGGCCGGCGCCGCACTACCGGGGTGAGGGCACCGAGTCGGGCGGGAGTGCGCCAGCCGTCGTACCGGGTGTCGCCGCGCCGGGAGGTGTCAGGTGAGCCTGCACGACGTTCGAGTTCCGACGCGAGAGGAAGTTCTCTCGGCCTCCAGCCGTCCGCTTCCGCGCTCGATCTTCCTGATATCGGCGGTGCTTGCGGCGCTCGGAGTGGTGGTATTCCTGATCGGTGCCTTCATGGGGCAGGAGCGGGTGTGGCATGCCCTGCACTCCAACTGGCTCTTCTTCACGACCATATCTTCCGCCGGCGTCGCATTCGTCGCCGTCCAGCGGATCACGACGGCCAGATGGTCGCGGTCGATCATTCGTTTGCTCGAAGGGTACGTCGCCTTCCTGCCAGTGGCGTTCCTCCTCCTGCTCGTGATACTTCTCCCCGGGCAGGATCATATCTTCCCGTGGACACACGAGACGCCGCCGGTGCCGGAGAAGAGGCTCTACCTCGAGCCCACCTTCTTCGTCATCAGGAACCTCGTGGCGTTCGGGCTGATCGCCGTCCTCAGCCTGTGGTACATCTACTCGAGCGTCCGGCTCGACGTCGGCTTCACCACCGAGGGACAGCCCCGCCGATTCGGCGGGATCCGCGCGCGAATGAGGCGCAACTTCCGCGACGAGCGGCGCGAGATTCACTCCACGCACTCCTTCCAGGGCAAGCTCGCCGTCTGGCTGCTGCTCGCCTTCGGCTTCGGATGGTCGGTGCTGTCGTGGGACCTGTCGATGGCGCTCGACTTGCACTTCCAGAGCACGCTGTACGCGTGGTGGGTGTTCATGGGCGGATGGGTTGTCGCGCTGATGACCTTCACGCTGCTGGTGATGTGGTGGCGGCGTTACCTCGACGTGTACGATCTGATAACCGAGAACCACTTCCACGACCTCGGAAAGCTCTGCTTCGCGTTCACCGCCTTCTGGGGGTATCTCACCTTCGGTCAGTACCTGATCATCTGGTACGCCAACATCGGTGAAGAGACCCACTGGATGCACCACCGGCTTTCCGGCCCGTGGAAGTCGCTCAGCCTCGCGGTGACGTTCCTGATGTTCGTGCTTCCGTTCTTCGGGCTGCTGTCACGCGCGGCGAAGGTGTACCTGCCGACGATGGCGTTCTTCGCGGTCTGCAGCACCGTCGGTCTCTGGTTCCACCGCTACCTCGAGGTCTACCCGTCGCTTCATCCCGAGGCGACGTCCGCCCCCCTGGGCCTGTGGGAGGTGGGGGTGACGCTGGGCTACGTCGGCATCTGGGGCCTCTGCTACGCCGGATTCATGGATGCCTTCCCGAGGATGCGGGCGACGCTCATGACATCGCCATTCCGGGACGAGGTGCAGGTGCCGGTCGATGCGGAGAGCATGCTCCCGCTGCCAGCGCACGAGTAGGTCGCGGCGCTGGTGAATGCGCGCGCTGAGGGCGCGCGCATTCACCACCGGTCGGCGCATCACTCCGCGCGGTCGAGCATCGATTCGAGAGCGGACAGCGGCATTGCTCCCGACTGCTGCGAAACGATCTTCCCGCCGTCGAAGACCATCACCGTGGGAATGCCGCGGATCCCGTGAGCCGCCGCCGTTTTGGGCGACTTGTC
>JBGTMW010000256.1:0-3628 GCA_041743365.1 Gemmatimonadaceae bacterium | reverse complement strand
TCGCCGGGCGCACGAGGCCCTCGCCGCGCAGCAGCGCGCGAAGTCCCTGCACCCAGCCGCGCCACGAAAGCTGCGCGATGACCACGGTAATCAGCGCAACGCTCGCGCCGAGCGCTACGAAGAAGTAGAAGAGGTAGCGCTTGGTCTCCTCGCTGCGGCCGACTGCGAAACCCATGTCGTGGACGAGCACCAGCTCGGCGCCCGGCGCGGACGGCACGTCGAGCGCCCTGACCGCGATGTGGAGCGGACCGCGCGTGGTCCGCAGGAGTTGCGGCGTTTCGGAGCGCGTGAAAGACGTCAACTTGTCGCACACGAGCGCCTCGGGGAAATCCGGCGTCGCGATCGCCTGCGTCGTTTCAGGCAGGCACAGGCCGACGGCGTAGACCCGCTCGTCCTGCGTGAGGCGCGTCAGATAGCGGGCGATCCGTCCCGGCGAACCCGACTCGATCATCTGCACGAGCGGCTCCTGCATCGCGTTCGCGATGAGCTGGGCCCGGATGTCCAGGTCCCGCACGAACCACCGCGTCATCAGGGTGTCGACGAGCGGGACCGCGGCATAGGCGAACACGCCCAGCGCGAGCAGCAGGGGGATCAGGAAGCGAAGCGAAAGTCGCACGGATCACGGTGCGTGGAGGGGTCCGGCGGGAAGGATACCGTCGCGCCTAGCCGGTGAGGGGCATCGGCATCGGGGCACCGCGAGGGGAGCGGCATCCCGGGTCGCGCGACGGCCTGGCCGATTATAGGTAGCGTTTGCCGGCTCGATATAGGACAAACCACTATACCGGGTGCGCGCGATCACCGGACTATCCGCATCGCACGTTCGGGATGAGCCCCGCGTGGCGGCCGTTGGCCTGCCGGCGATCATCGCTGCAGGGTTTGCTAGCATCGACCCGGCGCAGGTTCCTCAGGGCTCGATATGGCTTGGTGGATGCTGGTCGTGGCGGGGTTGCTCGAGGTCGCCTGGGCGATCGGCCTCAAGTATACGGAGGGTTTCACGCGGCTCTGGCCGAGCGTCGGCACGGTGCTGGCGATGACGGCGTCGATCGTGCTGCTGGCGTATGCGATGCGCACGCTGCCGGTGGGGACCGCGTACGCGGTGTGGACGGGAATCGGCGCGGTGGGCACGGTCATTCTCGGCATCGTGCTCTTCAGCGAACCGGCGACGCTCCTTCGCCTGGGCTGCATCGGCTTGATCCTCGCGGGCATCGTGGGTCTGAAGCTGGTCACCTGATCGCTTCTCCGGCCGGCCCATCCCGCGGGCCCCGTGCCGCCCGTCCCGCGATGGCGTGCATCGAGCCACCGTGGCCGTCAGGAACGGATTTGCCTGTGTCCACGAGGAGGGCTAACCTTCCGGGGCTGCCGTCCGTCCGTTCGCGGCGTTCATCGGCCGCGCGAATGACATCGCGTCGGCAGGCAACCGAGGGGGTTGGCCTTGCACGGTGTCGTGTCCCGAGCGATCCGCCAGGTGGACGCGCGCGCCATCGGCGGATGGCTCCTCGAGCCCTTGCTTGACGACCGGCGGGTCGTTGCCTACCTGTCGTTCTGGGCGCGCGTCGTCCTGAGGACCCGGCGGCCGCTGATCATCGGGATCACCGGCTCGGTCGGCAAGACGACGGCGGTGTGCCTGGTTGGCGCAGTGCTTTCCGCGCCGGAGGCGAACGAGCGCCTCGGATCGGTGCATTGCACGTCGCAGAACATGAACGACGATATCGGCGTGCCGTTGACGATCCTCATGCACACCGGCTGGCTGAGCGGCATTCGGTGGCGCAAGCTCGCTACGCTGTGCTCGATGCCGTGGCGCGCATTGAAGCTCGCGTGGTGGTCCCGGTATCCGGCGATCCTGGTGATCGAGTACGGGACGCACTGGAAAGGGCACCTTCACCGGTTGGTGCGCCTGGCGTGCCCGGACATCGGCGTGGTCACGACGATAGGACCCGCGCACCTCGATCGACTGAAGACGCTCGAAGGCGTGGTCCTCGAGAAGATCGCCGTCGTGAGCGCCGTGCCGCCGACTGGCGTCGTGATTCTCGGCGATGGCCACGCGTACGTGCACGAACTCGAACGAGCGGCCCGAGCAACCGTCATCAAGGTGGACGGTCGGGGAATCGCGCTTTCGCAGCAGATCGCACGTGCGGTCGGGCGTCATCTCGGCGTTGCCGACGAAGCGATCACCCGCGCGCTGTCCGGTTTCCAGCCGGTGAAGGGCAGGCTGCATCGTTTTCAGGCAGGAACGCTGACGGTCATCGACGACAGCTACAACGCGAATCCGATGTCGATGAAGCTCGGCCTCGACACGCTCGCGGATCTTGCACGGCCGGGACAGCGGCGCGTCGCCGTGCTCAGCAGCATGCGCGCGCTCGGCGACGACGCCGGGCGCTATCACATCGAGATCGGGGCGTACGCGCGGGAGCGAAGCGACGTCGTGATCGGGGTCGGCGAACTCGCCCGGTACTACCGCGCGGATCACTGGTTCGCGACGAGCGCCGAATGTGCGGAGCAGATCGAGCATCTGCTACGCCCCAACGATTGCGTCCTCGTCAAGGGTTCTGCCCCCAAGCGGACGAGGATCGTCGTCGCGCGCCTCTCCCGTGGCGCACGGGTTCCATCGCACGTACCAGGCTAGCCTCGCGCGCAGGGCGGCGGAGACGCCGATTCAGGCGCTGCTCGTTTCCGCCCTGGCCCGTCTCGAGTCGGCGGAACGGAGCCACGAGAGGAAGTGCTCGGGCCAGCACGTCGCGCCCAGCGGACGCCATCCGGCCTGCTGCCCCAGCACCACATCCCAGTTGTAGTTGGCTTCGAGCAGCACGGGTCCGTCCGGCGTCAGGGCAACGTCCCAGCCGATCGACGGGAAGTTCGGAAAGGCGCCGTGGGCGCGTCGTGTCAATTCGAGCGTTTCCTGCCACCAGGGCAGCGATCGTCCCTTTATCGGTGCGCCGGTGTCGGGATGGCGGTCGACGTCCAGATGCGCCAGGTCCAGCGCCTTGAAAACCGCGGTGCCGAGCACGCCCGTGGCGACGTCGACCGCGCAGGCGAGCCCGCCGCGTGCGAAGTTGTCGGCGACATCGTTGCCAATCGCCATCCGGAACGCCGTGAGGAGGATGTCGATGCTTTCCGAATCCGGTGCGCGAAGCGTCACCACCCGGACCGTGCAGAGTGCGACGGGTGCGAGATCCGCCAGCGCCGGATGATTCCGGAGCCGAGGCTGCAGGAGCAGCGGCGCGGCTCGTGAAACGTCCGCGAGGTGCTTGCCGAGCGCATCGGCGTCGAGCGTCTTGTCGTCGTTCGCCCAGGTTCCCGAACCCTCGTAGGTCCACAGTGCCGCACCCGCACCACACATGGAAGCAGCTTCCTTCACGAACAGATCCTCGGAGGGGAGCGGATCCTGGGTCCACCAGTGAACGGCGCCGTCCGAGAAATCGGCCAGCGTCGTGGCGACGGGCAGGCCGCTGTCGAGGCAAGTCCGGTAGAACTTCCGCTTGTCGGCGAGCGAACCGGGTCTCAGCGAGAGCTGCCTGTACAGCTGCGTCTGCATGTCCCCGTTCTTCCTCGGCGCCACGAACAGCGCTGCCTGCTCGGCGGGAACGCCGTAGAGCCGGAAGCGAAAGAACTCCTCCGCGGTGAACCCGTA
>JBGTMW010000255.1:0-6424 GCA_041743365.1 Gemmatimonadaceae bacterium | reverse complement strand
CTCCCAGCGCGCGCGGCTCACCTCCCCCGCCTCGAGCGCCGCGCGCACCGCGCACCCGGGCTCCACCGCGTGGGTGCAGTCGCGGAAACGGCACTCGTTGAGATATGGTCGCAGCTCCGGGAAGCACACATCGAGAGCGGTGGGATCGAGTCCCCACATCCCCACCTCGCGCAGCCCGGGTGTATCGACGACCGCGCCTCCACCCGGCAGGGGGTGGAGCATCGCGCCCACAGTGGTGTGCCGCCCCTTGTTCACCGATTCGCTGATCTCGCCGACGCGAAGGTTGAGTCCCGAAAAGAGCGTGTTCATCAACGATGACTTCCCCACGCCCGACGGTCCGCTCAGTACCGACACGCTGCCGGCGAGCGTCCCGCGCACCTCCTCGAGGCCATCGCCGCGCTTCACGCTCGTGAGGTGCAGCGGATAACCGGCACGCGCGTAGTCAGCGAAGCGCTCGCGGGTCTCATCGACGTCGACGAGGTCGATCTTGTTGATGATAACCCGGGCCTTCAGGTCATTCCCCTCGGCGATCACCAGGAACCGGTCGAGCATTCGCGGGTGCGGCTCGGGGTTGGCCGCGGCGAACACCACCACCACCTGGTCGATGTTCGCCGCGATGACACGCTCGCCGCGAGCACCCCCGGGCGCGCGCCGCGCCAGCTTCGACCGACGCTCCAGTATCTCGGTGATCACCCAGTTGGAGTCGCGTTCGTCGCGCTCCAGCACGACGTTGTCGCCGACCGCGAGCTTGAGGGCGTCTTTCGTCTCCTTCTTGAGGCGGCCCCGAAGGGATACGGGGCGTGTCTCGCCGGATTCGGTCCGCACCTGCCAGACGCCGCCGGTTCCCTGGAGGACGAGGCCGCGCTCCGTCGTGCCTTCGGTCACGCTCCGTCCTCTTCACGCATCGCGTCCCACCAGCGGCGCTGCCGTTCGCCGGATGCGCGTGCGCGCAACGACGCCTCCAGCACCGTCCTCACGTCGCTCAGCATCATGCTGCCGATGCGCTCGCGCGCCTCCGACTCCGTCACGCCATGCGCGAGGAAGTCGGTCTCGACATGCCCCTCGACCGTCGCCTCGCCGATGCGCCGCCACCGGAGGAAGAGAAAATAGGCCCCGTACGGCCGATCCCTCTCCCCTGTGGGATCGGTGCAGATCTCGACGCTGTACGACATTCCATCGGATCCCTCGAATGCGGCCGGGCGCGCGTGCACGGCCGTGTACCCGCCGATCGTGTTCGGGTCCCCCTTCGAATGATCCGCCGGAAGATGGCGCCCCGGCATCCGCTACTTCCGGCCACTCAGCATCTCGCGAATCACGCTGCCCGTGATGAACGCGAGATTCGCGGGACGCTCGGCGAGCCGCCGCATCAGGTACGGATACCACTGGGTACCGAAGGGGACGTAGACGCGCATGCGGTATCCCTCACGCACGAGTCGCTCCTGGAGGTCGCGACGCACCCCGTACAGCATCTGGAACTCGTATCGGTCCACGGGAATCTGCCTCTCCTTCGCGAAGCGCCTCGCCTCGTCGATTATCAGGGGATCGTGGGTGGCGATTCCCGGATAGTTCCCGTCGCGCATCAGCGCGTGCATGCAGCGAACATAGTTGCCGTCCACGTCCTTCTTCTCGGGATAGGCTACGGTCGCAGGCTCCTGATACGCGCCCTTGCAGATCCGTACCCTGCAACGAAGCTGGTTCGCGCGCTGCACATCGTCCATCGTCCTGTACAGGTAGCTCTGGAGCACGATGCCGACGTGCTCCTTGTACGACGGATACAGCCGATCCTCGAAGATGCGAAGGGTCCGCTCCGTGTACGCGCTCCCCTCCATGTCGATCCGCACGAACGTCCCGTGCTTCTGCGCGCGTTCGAGCACGCTCTGGGTCACGGCGACGCAGAGGTCCTCGGAGATGTCGAGCCCCATCGCAGTGAGCTTGAGCGAAACGTTCCCGTCGAGCTTCTCCTGGTGGATGCGGTCCAGCATCCGGAGATACTCCCGCCCTGCGTCGCGCGCCTCGGCCTCGTTCGAGACGCTCTCGCCGAGCAGGTCGAGTGACGCCGTGATCCCCTTCGCGTTCAGCGCGCGAACGGCCGCGATCGCGCTGTCGAGATCCTCGCCGGCGACGAAGCGCTGCGCCAGCCGCCTGGCCCACCTGTTGTTCCGAACGAACCTGTAGATCTGCTGCTGATTCGACAGGTAGAGCAGGGCGGAACGAAGCATGATTCCCGGGACGGGTGATCTGGCGCTTGCCGGGAAGAATCGTCCCGACGACTCCCACGGCGCGCGCGGTCGCGCCAGGTGGAGCGGGGAATATATCGGGGCGCCCGCAACGCTGTCAGGCTACCGCACGATCGTGGCCGGAGCGGAGATGGGACCCATCACGCGAACGATCGGCACCTCGGAACCCGTGGCCAGAACGCGATCGAACGCGTTCCAGGTCACGAGCCCATCGTCGCTCTCCGGCTCGAGGAGGTACACGGCGAGTATCCCGAGAGGCTGCCCCGTCGCTATCACATACGATCCCGCTGCGAGGTCCCGGCTGTCGCGCTTCCACCCGCCCTCGAGCCTGACAGGCCTGTGCCCCTCGAATGGATTGCCGGCAATGATCGTGTCGGGCACGAAGACTTCCACGTCCGTGCGCCACGCGGCGTCGAGCCGCTGGACGACGATCCCGTGCTGCCGAAGCAGACCCACCGCCTCCGTCTGCGATGCGTCGAGTGCGTACGCACCGGGCATCGAGCGTTCGAGCGTCGGCTCGAAGCGGTTGATGATCGTCATGGGGACCGGCCGGATCACTCCCGAGCGGCGCTCGCCGGGACGCAGCCCTGGCTGGTGACGGACGGTGTCACCCGGCGTGCGTGGCACGCTCTCGACGAGGATGTCACCCCTGAAGGGTGTGCTCGTGAACCCGGCACGAATGGGGATTCGTGGCGCGCGCTCCGGCGCACGTCCCCAGGCAGTGGTCTGCCCATCGGCGCGCCGCGACAGCGCAAGGATGCTTTCCCGCCGCTCGGCGGCGAAGGACAGTATCTCCTGCACGAAGGCTCTGGTGGATGCGACCCGGCGATCGAACGCGTCGTGCGAATAGGCCTCGCTCAGCAGGCCGATGCGCCCGCGCAGGCCGTAGTAGTTCGTTCCGAAGCGCGGCACGTGCTCGTAGGTGCGCCAGGTACCGGTGCTGTCTCCGCGAGTGAAGTTGCCGTAGTCGAAGGTCTCGAAGCCGTGACGTGCGCGCATTCGGTCACGAAGCACGGGGAGCACGCTATCGCGTGCGTATACACCCCCGAAGAAGGCCGCGGGGTTGAGCGACGGCGAGTAGGTCAGCGCATACCCGTGATAGCTGCCATTGCTGGTGTGGAGGTCCACGAAGACGTCCGGATCCCAGCTGTTGAACATGTCGAGCGAGCCGCGGGTCTCCGGCGCGTCCGCCTTCATGTAGTCACGGTTGAGATTGAGATTCTGCGCATTCGCGCGCGTGCCGACCAGCTCGGGCCCGTTCTGCGATCCCCGCGCCCGCGCCTGCGGCGCGACATTCTCGTTGCCGTCGGCGTTGTAGTTCGGCACAACGATG
Organism: Gemmatimonadaceae bacterium; assembly: GCA_041743365.1. GTDB lineage: Bacteria > Gemmatimonadota > Gemmatimonadetes > Gemmatimonadales > Gemmatimonadaceae > JANPKQ01. The sequence continues at coordinate 2,854 of JBGTMW010000255.1, read as the reverse complement.
AGCACCAGCGAGTCGAGCACATTTGGTCGAGGGTCGAAGACGAGATCGCGCAGGATCATCTGCAGCGCTTCCTTTCCCTCGACCTCGCCGGAGTGGATGTTGCCCTGGATGTAGACCACAGGACGTCCGAGCCGCCGTGCCTGCGACGGCGTCGTGACCAGGGGTCGCGATGCGACGACATAGGGCACGCTGCGTCCCTCCGTCGTCGCCGCCACCTCCCCCACCCAGATCGGCGCACCCAGCTTCTGGAGGGAGTCGATGAACGCGAGCACATCGGCGTGACTCGATGTCTCGCGATAATTTGTACGCTCGGCACGCGTGCGCGGATGGCTCGATGGGATCGAGCTCGCAGCCGTCGGCGCTGGCGTCGCGGACACGCCGGCCATTCCACCGCACCCCATCATCACGAGGACGATGGCGCACAGGAGAATCGACAGGTGCGATGACGGCATGCCGGTGAGGCCACGGCTAGCGACGGAGTGTTTCATGATACGAATTGTAGCTCGCTCGATCGCGGTGGCTAGGGGAGACGGACAGCTGCGAGCGTGTGAAGACTGTTCGGCAACATCAGCCTGAAGCCTTGAGCCATCGGAGCGGCTCGTGGCCGGGTGCTGTAGGCTCACGACGCCCGGCCGCAGTTATCACACAGTCTGTGCGACCGGTTTGATGGGTGAGCTGGAAACCGGCTGCCATCGCGGACCGGCTGACAGCCGATCCCCGGCGTGGTGACCCGGGGAAGGCGGGCGGGGTCGAATACGTGGAGGCGAGGTTGCGATGGCCGCAATCCGGTAGCTTCCGCCGAACCACCGACCGGCACCCGCTACAAACCGATCACTCGAACCACAAAGGCACGACCATGACGTCCACCGCAGGCCTCCGAGCGCCACGCAGATCACACACCAGCCGGGCGACCCGCTCGGCAACCGCAATCGCGTGTGGACTCGTTCTCATGGGTTCGGCGTGCAGCGGAAACGGACGGAGTCCCGCGCAGGTCGAGGATCCGGTGCCCAACCTGGATCCTGGCACGGCCCTGAGCTGGCAGGCGCGCCCGGCGATCGTGCAGACGCTGCGGCTGCTCAACCCCGGCCTCAGGCAGGGCGATACGCTGAGACTGGAGTCGGTGCTCCGGAACGTGAGCGACAAACCCGTGAGCATCGAGCATGTCGTGTGCGAGCTGGACATCCAGGGCGACATCGTCATGGAGGCGCCGCTCATCCTGTGCTTCGCATACAGCATCCGGAGCACGCTCGCTCCGGGGGAGCAGGTGTTCAGCCGCCTCGAGCGGCGGGTCGTCTCGCCTCCGGGACGATACACCATCAGCATAGGCCACCTGCTCGACCCGACCGTCTGGGTGCCTGCCGAGTTGACGATCCACCGGTAGGAGATTCGCGAAGGGCGTGGTCAGCCGGAGATCACGAGAAGCCCGACCACGCCGCCGAAGTCATCGGGTGCGGCGCCGATTCCGGGGGGCACCCCCCATTCACCGCCATTCACGCGGATGTTGACGCGGTGAGTTCCGCGCGCGAGCGGCAGCACGATCTCCCAGCTGTCGCCGCGCCCTCGCACGAGCGAAACGGCCTCCCAATCGGTGAAGTCGCCCGCAATGTCCACCTCGGCTGCCCCGGGTGCGCGGACGCGGAGGCGCACGGTGCCATCTCCATTCGGCCGCACATCGAAGGTCGCGACCACCGGCCTGACGAGCGGAGAGGTCGGGTAGCGAACGCTTCGCGCGAGCGCATCGCGCAGCGCAGGCGGACGCGTCGCCAGGCGGATCGACAGAGCCGTGTAACGACCGCCGGGCGAGAGCTGGGTGATGTCCGCGGGATAGGCTCCGTGACCGGCGACGATGGCAATGTTTCGCGTGATCCAGGCAGTGGCGGTGACATCGCCCCACGCCCGCGCACCGCCCGTCTCATCCCCGGTGCGCGCGCCGGCGGTCGCCGAGAGCTCGAGGAGCTCGCGGCTCCAACGCATGTGAAGTCCTCCATCGAGATAGTCGATGTCGCGAATGGTCGTGCCGATAGCGGAAATGCTCGCCGCGAACGTTCCGTGACGCAGCCACGCACCGCCGTCGCCCCGAAAGGACCGGATGGCACCGGTCCCGCCCGTGACCGACGTTCCGCTCGTCCCGAGCCAGAAGCCGGCGCGCGGCCCGCTGTGGTGCAGGCGCGCCCCGATTCCTCCGTATCCGGTACGGTTATTCAGGTAGCGCGAGACCCCCGCGTCGGCGGTGAGCTCGCCCTGCCAGCGCTCCCACGCAGGTGTGTAGGCCGACCCGGCGAGGACGACGTCCGCGGCACGATTGCCACTCTCGAAGAAGGAGAAAGTACCGCGCCCGGTGATCGAGAACCGTGGTCGATCGATCCGGGCCATGGGCGTAAGGAGGACAACGCCGGAGCGCAGGAAGCCATCGTAGTGGACGGACGCAGCGGTCGCATCGGTCGAGACGCTGACCTGCGCGCGCCCGGGGGCCGCGCAGAGCAGCGCGGTCATGATGAGGACTGAACTGCGGAGCCGGGGGCGTGTGTTCACGCCCGAAAGCTACGGCCTTCTCTGGTCGGGGGGACGGGGGTTTGTGGTCCCGCGAATGGGGCCCTGGTTCAACTGACTTCCCGCCAACATGTCCGCACCCGTCGCCTCCGCGCGCGTCATCGCCGCCGCCGCGGGAAGGAGGCCCAGCGCGATGTCGCGCTCCACCACCTGGCGGAACCTGATCATGTCGTTGTCACGCATGTCGCTCCTCGCTAGAGCGATCACCACCGCGGAGGCTGTGTCGAGCTGCACTCCACGGCCGACCAGGTCCGCGAGCACGCCTATCGGAACCGTGAGCTCGGAGCTCGACCGCACTCGCCTG
>JBGTMW010000254.1:0-7031 GCA_041743365.1 Gemmatimonadaceae bacterium | reverse complement strand
GCGTACGGCCGCGCCCTTCCCGCCGCGGATCGCGCGGCCGGCCAGCTGTTGCTCTGGCGCGGGCTTGCGCTCGATGCCACCTATAGCGCCAAGGCTTTCGCGGCGGCGATCGCCCCACATTCACAACGCGAGGATCCAACCCTGTTCTGGCTCACCTTCGACGGACGAGTGCTTTCCGGAGCTTTCCCTTGATCGCGCTGCGACCCGGCATCGACATCGCCTACGACGATGTAGGCACCGGCCTCCCGATCGTCTTCATTCACGGATTCCCGCACAACCGGACGCTCTGGGCGCCGCAGCTCGGGGGGCTCATGGCTCGTGCGCGCTGTGTTGCTCCGGACCTGAGGGGCTTCGGCGAATCGGAGATCCATGGTCCCTACACCATGGACAGCTACGCCGATGATGTCGTCGCCGTCCTCGACTCGCTTCAGATCGACCGCGCCGTGATCGCGGGACTCTCGATGGGGGGCTATGTCGCCTTCGCGTTGTGGCGCCGATATCGCGAGCGCGTACGCGCCCTGATCCTGGCGGACACCCGCCCGGGCGCCGACACGGAGGAGACGACGGCCAGGCGTCGCGAGATGATCGGCATTGCGCGCGCGAAGGGGAGCGGCGCCGTCGCGGACATGCAGATCACGGGGATGGTGGGCAGGACGACCCGCGAGCGGTATCCCGACATCGCCGACAGCGTGCATCGGATGCTGACGATGGCTCCGGTCCACGGGGTCGTCGGAGCTCTCGAGGCCATGATCGCCCGCCCCGACTCGACGCCCACTCTCGGGACGATCGATGTCCCGACCCTCATTATCGTGGGCGATGAGGATGTCCTCACTCCACCCGCGGAATCCCGCGCAATGCACGAGGCGATCGAAGGCAGCCGTCTGGAGATTCTCGCGGGCGCGGGGCACGTGAGCAACGTCGAGCGCCCCGCCGCGTTCAACCATGTCACGAGCGAGTTTCTCGGCGTGCTCGTCTACGCCTGAGCGGCATGTACGGTATCGACAGCTTCACCTGGATCGGCCTCGCTCTCTTCCTTCTGGTCATCATGGCGCTCCGTTCCGTATGGCGGAGCCCGAAGCACGCCCGGAAGGTGAAGCTCATCTGGTCGGCGGTGGTGGTGCTGCTGCCGCTCGTCGGGCCTCTTGCCTGGTTTGTTCTCGGCAGGGACAGGCGACGGCGATAGGCGCGGCACCGCGCGCATGGCGGGATGCGGCCGACGGTGGCGCCTCCGGATCCCCGCCTATGCGTTGAGGTAGGCGACGAGCTCGTCGAATGTCCTTGCGACCAACTCCGCGGCGCTGGGGCCACCCTGTCGGACGAAATCCACGCGGGCCGCGCGCATGCCTGCGTCGAGAGCGCCTCGAACATCGGTGCGTTCGTTGTCGCCGATGTGAATGACCTCGTTCGGCGGCAGCTTCAGAACATCCAGGGCCGCGCGGAAGGGCTCGCGCCGGGGCTTTGCATGGCCGATGTCCATCGAGTAGACCGTGACTTCGAACAACGTCCTCACCCCGTCCTGCGAGAGCAGGGCGTCCTGGGCCTTGCCCGACGCGAACCCGGTGTCGGAGATGATGCCGAGGCGGTACTTCGGCGAGAGCATCGTGAGGGCGGCGCCGGCTCCAGGAAGCAGAGGGGGCGGATACTGGAGCAGAGCATCATCCACGGCCTTCACGGCTCGGGCAACGTGCTCGCAATCCTCGGGTCGCTCGATCGCGAGGCGCTGCAGGATCCAGCGGATGCGCTCGGCGGCGGTGTAGCCGCGGTGTTCCTCTCGCCACCAGCGGTCGGCCTCGTGCCCTGACGCCTGGTACAGCGCGGCGAAGTCGTCGTCCTCGATCGCATGACCGAGGTCGGTGAGTATGCGACGAACGGCCGCCTGCCGCACGCTGAGCCTCCTGGGGAGGACGTCGCCGGCGTAGAGTGTATCCCAGTAGTCGAAGGTGACCGCGCGAATCGTCATGCGGCCTTGCTCACGCGAGGGCGGGGAGCGCCGCGGGCGCAACCCGTTGCGCGCACCTCAACGAGTCGGCTTGTGCGGCGGAGTGTCGCTGCTGAAGACGTCCTTGTTGAGCTGGATATACTGCTTGAGGTTCGCCGGCACATCCTCTTCCGGGAAGATCGCGGTCACCGGACATTCCGGCTCGCAGGCACCGCAATCGATGCACTCATCGGGGTGAATGAAGAGCTGCTCCGGACCCTCGTATATACAGTCGACCGGACACACGTCGACGCAGGCCTTGTCCTTCGTGTTGATGCAGGCTTCGGTGATGACGTAAGGCATGATTGGCTCTTGTGAGTGCCTGACACGCGGCGGTAACAACTAAGATAGACCCGCGGCCGCCGATGGCAACGGGAGCGCTTCCCCCGCTACCGGAAGAGAGGCAGAGGATCGAGGGGCGTTCCCTTCCACCAGCGCTTGTCGGGATCGGCGCGCGCGATCGCGAAGTGCAGGTGAGGCGTATTCGGCGGCGCGTTCCCCGTCGTGCCTACATAGCCGATGGTGTCACCCTTCCTGATACTCATCCCCTCCGCGATCCCGCGGCGATAGGAATCCATATGGGCGTAGTAGTAGATGAACCGCTCGCCCGGCCCGGTGATGTAGAGGCTGAGCCCGCCGCCGGCGCTGGTATCGATTTTCGCCACCGTCCCCTCGTCGGCGGAGAGAACAGGGGTTCCGCGGGGGGCGAGGATGTCGATCGCGTTGTGCCTCCGCGTGCCACGCATCTCGTTGAACGACGACGGGATCTTCGAGGCGAGCACTCCAGCGACCGGAACGATCAGCTCTCGCGAGCGGAGATACGCGAGGTCGCCCGCTGTCACGACCGTACCGCCAGCGGTCGGCGCGGCCGTAGTCGGGGCCGAAGGTCCCAGGGCCACGACCGTGTCGACCCGGACAACCGTATCGACGCGATAGACGGTGTCGATTCGAGCCGGCGCGTTCGCAGCCACGGTCGAGGGATCAGCGCTGTCGGACTTTCCCGCGAAGCGCTCCGACTGGGTGCATGCGCCGAGTGCGAGTGCGAGAGAAACGACGGCTGGCCAGCGGGGCGGATGCGGGGCGCGGCGTGCCATACACGCTCGCCCCATCATTGCCTGCGCCATGGAGGCAGCGTCCCCTTCTTCCTCTGAAGCTCGGGGTTCTCGCGATAGAGGGTCGTCGTCCTGCCGATGACCTGGACCACGTCGGCACGAACCGCCTTCGCGAGCTGCTCCGCCGCGTCGCGGGCGGGCAGCTCCGCCTGCTTCCCCAGCTGCACCTTCACGAGCTCGTGGGTGCGCAGCGTATCGTCGAGCGTCCCGATGATGGCCCTGGTGAGTCCGTGCTGGCCAACGTGCACGAGGGCGCTGAGGTGATGCGCTTCGGCGCGGAGCTCCGCGCGTTCCTTCGACGTCAGCTTCATCGCCGCTCGCCAGCCTCGGTGAGATATGGACGTACGTCGAGCGGCTCGCCTTCCCACCATCGCCGGACATCTTTCGCGCGCATTAGCTGGAAGTGGAGGTGAGGAATGTGATCCGGAGCGTTGCCGGTCGTGCCGACGTAGGCGATCACCTGTCCCTTCGCGAGCTTCATGCCCTCGGCGACCCCCTCGTGGTACCGGTCCAGGTGAGCGTAGTAATAAATGAACCGGTCGTAGGGGTCTGCCGCGTAGATGGTGATCCCTCCCAGGGTGCTGCGCGCGAGCTTTATGATGCGCCCGCCGTCGGCGGACACCACTGCGGTTCCACGAGGAGCCATGATGTCGGTGGCGTTGTGCTGCCTGTTTTCGGAGCGGGGCGCGCGGAAGGTATCGGGCACGTCGTCGGCGCGGACTCCGACGACCGGGACCATGAGCCAGCGCGCGCGGAGGTACTCGTGTTCCGTGGCGGGTGCGAGGCCGCTCCCCGCGCCGGGCGGCGGCGTGACGCACGCCGCCAATCCGAGCACCGGGAGCGCAACGCGTAACAATCGTATCATCATGGCTGCAGACGAGATAGCGGCGCTCGAGTCACTGCGTGACGGGGGGCCTTCGATGGCTGTCCTCTGGGTACCCCGATGGCGCCGTCGAGTGTCGCCGTGCGTTGTGCGCGTCGTCACATCCCATCGTCCACCAGCCCGGAGAGCCTGCATGCTCGGCAAGCATCTCGCTTCGGACGGCCACCTTCGTCCAATCCCTGTCCCGAGCGCGCCCGCCTTCAGGATGAACATCTCCTGGAAATCCGTTGGCCTGCTGGGACTCGTGGCGCTGTATCTCGTGCGCTCGGGAACGGCGGAAACCGGAGCTTCTGATTCGCATCCGCCAATCGCGGTTCCGGCGGACTTCGTCGTTCCGCCGAACTTCCCGGCGGCGGTGCGCGCGCTGGAGACGCTGGTCGGCAACCGGGCGGTGCAACTGATGGTTCTCGACAGCATGGGACTGTCCAGGCGGACGCATGGCGCGAGCGTAGGCGTCCCCACGGAGCAGGCGGACTCGTTCATCGCCGACGCGCAGCGGGCCTTTCGCGACAAGGGATTCCTGCTCTTCCGGCACGAGCCGCACTACGGGATCGATGGTCGCCCGGATGAGATCGCGCTCCTCCCGATCCGCGACCAGTACGACGCGGTGAGGCTCGTGGGGACGAATGGCGCGAACTTCGACCTGCGCACAGCTGCTGTCGTGAACTGGCTGCGCGAGCTCGAGCGTGATGCGCCGTTCGTGCTGACCGGGATCGGTTACGATCACGTCGAGGGGCGGTTCCTCTCGCCACTGGCCGATCCGGATGCCATGGCGGAGCGGCTGTACGCGTTCTGCCCGGACATCGTGAACCAGGGCACGGGATCGGTGCGTGAGCTGGCGATCGAGCTTCGGCGGCTCAACACGTTCTTCTGCTGGTGGGACTGAATGGGGTTGCCGCATTGGGAGATTCTCACCAGGCCTCGCTCTCACGCCCCTGCATCCGGCTGTAGCTCGCGGCTCGCGGCCAGGCGGCTATCCGGGCTGGCGGCTCGCTCTTGCAGCCAAGCCATCGAGCCGCCGGCCACGCAGTACCGCGGCATCAACCCGGCGGCGTCGCCCTGAACCGCTCGTCGCTCTGCTCGACCGCCTGCATCACGCGGCGGAGGAATATCGGCAGCGCCACCGACGCGGCGAGCATGAGCAGCGACACGATAACCATCATGACGCCTGCGCGATGCGCTGCTGCTCCCCGTCGAATGGGCGTCGGCCTCACGAGTCGGGCGCCGGGCGCCGGAAAGCGGCCGGCCCTGATCACATGCGCGCCCGCGATGAGGCAGTACACCGCGACGCAGACACCGATGAGAGTGCCGACGACAACCAGCGGGATCGCGATCCGTTGAACCTCGAGGAATGCGCCGCGCGGGTCGTAGGTGGCCATCGCCTGCGCCTCGCCGAGTACCCGGGTCACGTACCAGACCACGGCCGCGCCGATGACCGCGATCACCCCCCAGCCGATGAGTGCGATGCGCCGGATCGCCGGGTCGGCCGGCACGATCCCGAGGATCGGGTCGGTCGGCGGACGGACCATCAGCTCTCCGCGAGAGCGAACAGCGACTTCGCCGTGGCCAGCGCCGCGACCAGCGCATCCACATCGGACTCGTCGTTGTAGACGTAGAACGACGCGCGGGTCGTGGCGGGAACGTGGAGGCGGCGCATCAGCGGCTGCGCACAGTGCTGGCCTGCGCGCACGCACACGCCCTCGCCGTCGAGTATGCTCGCAAGATCGTGTGGATGGATGTCCGCATAGTTGAAGCTGACGACGCCGCTCCGCTCATTGGCCGGGGGGCCAAAGATGCGAATTCCGTCGATTGCCGCAAGGCGCTCCGACGCGATCCTGACGAGCGCGCGCTCGTGGCTCGTGACCGCATCCATCCCGATGCCGTCGAGGTACTCGACCGCCGCCGCGAGCCCCACGGCATCCGCGACGTTGGGGGTTCCCGCCTCGAACTTGTGTGGCAGGATGTTCCAGGAGCATCGATCATCGTGGACGAACTCGATCATGTCGCCGCCGAACTGGTACGGCGACATCGCCTCCAGTATCTCCCGCCGCCCGATCAGGCCGCCGATCCCCATCGGTCCGCACATCTTGTGGCCGCTGAAGGCGTAGAAGTCGACACCGAGCTCGTCGAACCTGACGGGAAAATGGGGGGCCCCCTGCGCACCGTCACACACCGCAAGGGCGCCGGCCTCGTGCGCGATCCGGGCAATCTCCGTTACGGGATTGATGGTCCCCAGCGCATTCGAGACGTGGCTGCAGGCGACGACGCGGGTGCGTGGTGACATGAGGCCCGCCAGATGCCCGAGGTCTATCCGGCCATCGGCGGTGAGGTCGCAGATCCGAAGTGTCGCCCCGCGCTCGATCGCGAGCTGCTGCCAGGGGACGAAGTTGGCGTGGTGCTCGAGACCCGTCACCACCACCTCATCTCCCGCGCGCACATTGGAGCGACCCCACGCGGTCGCGACGAGATTCAGCGCCTCGGTGGTTCCCCTGGTGAAGATCAGGCAGTCCGTGTCGCTCACGCCGAGGAATCGCGCAATGCGCACTCGGGCCTCGTGATACCTGTCCGTCGCCCGCACCGACAGGGCGTAGGCTCCGCGATGTGGGTTCGCGTTGTCGGTCTCGTAGTACGCGCGCATCGCGTCGAGGACGACGGACGGCTTCTGGGTCGTCGCCGCGGAGTCGAGGTAGTGCAGCGCCGGGTTCGCCGCGAGCAGGGGGAAGTCCGCGCGAAGGCTCTTCACCGGGCCGCTCCGATCCAGATCCAGCCGTCGTGCACCCGGGCCTCGAAGACAGGGATGGGATCCATCGCGGGTCCCTCACGCACGTCCCCCGAACGGCAGTCGAACTTCGCCCCGTGCCAGGAGCACTGCACCGTCCCGTCGGGCTGGAGCGTGCCCTGCGACAGCGGGAATGCCTGGTGGGTGCAGAGGTCGGCCATGGCGCCGATGGTGCCGCCGTGATTGAAGAGGCACACGGCCTGGCCCGCGCTGCGCGTCACGCTCAGCAGCGCTCCCTCGGGAAGCTGGGCGACGCTCGCCACGCGCTCGAACCCGGCT
>JBGTMW010000253.1:0-1866 GCA_041743365.1 Gemmatimonadaceae bacterium | reverse complement strand
CGAGATGACGAACACGACCAGCCAGACGACGGGCGTGAGCTCGTTCAACGAAACCAGCCCTTGCGCTGCGCCAGGCCCTCTTCGATCAGGAGCGCGATCTCGTCCTTCACGCGGCCGACCTGACGCTCGATCGAGTCCTCGTCCTCCTGCGCGTCGCCCTCGAAGCGGATCGGGTCGCCGAAGTGGATGCGGTACTTCACGGGCAGCGGCACGAACCCCGCGAGCCCGAGCCACGGGAAGAACCACGTCAACGGGAACGACGGCGCGCCGATCAGCTTCGCGAGCGCCTTCGAATCGAAGAGTCCCGGACTCTGCTCCTCGGAGCCGACGATCCCCACCGGCACAATCGGCGTCTTGGTCTGGAGCGCGAGCCGCACGAAGCCGGTGCCGAAGCGCTGCAGCTGGTAGCGCTTCGAGAACGGCTTGATGAAGCCGCGCGAGCCCTCGGGGAAGACCATGATCGCCTCCTCGCGCTCGAGCAGGCGCACGCAATTCTCCGGCGTTCCGACCACCGCCCCCGCGCGGTGGATCAGCTCGCTCCACCACGGAATCTTCGGCAGGTAGAACTCCGCCATCGCCCGCACCATTCGCGGCGGCTCGGCCTCGAGCAGCATCGACATGCCGAGCATCCCGCCGTCCATCGGGAGCGTGTTCCCCGCGTGGTTCGCGATCAGCAGCACGCGCCCGTCGGGCACCTTCTCGATCCCGCTCGTCTCGACCCGGAAGTAGTACCGGTACAGGAACGCGCCGATCGTGTTCATGCGCTTGGCGAATTCCAGGCTCGCCCCGAACGGGTCGTACCCGTACTCGTTCAGGGTCGTGGGCACCCGCGACAGGCGGTCGTCCACCTCGTCCGAGAGCGCGCGCAGGGCCAGTGGCAGCGGCAATTCCATCCGAGTCCTATGATCGCCGCTTCGCGCCCGTAGCTCAATGGATAGAGCATCTGACTTCGGATCAGAGGGTTGGGGGTTCGAGTCCCTCCGGGCGCGCGGACGTCGGCTTTTCTCTGTCGACTCAACCTCGCCGCGCCACGGCGAGTGCTTCCTCGAAGGCCGGCGTGGACAGGCCGTTCCGGAACCCCGCCAGAAACATCTTTCCCCACTCGTAGAGCAGCTCGGGGGTGCCGATTCGCAGCCGGCCCTGCTGCATGCTGGCGACGAACTCCGCGCCGGTGAGAGCCTTGAGCTCGGAGTCGGGCTCGCGGTTCGAGTCGACGGCGAAGCGGCGGAAGATCGCGCATGCGAAGAACACGCGCGTCAGCTGCTGCATCAAGATCAGTCGAGCTTTCGTCACGGGGTCCGGCTCGCGGCCGAGCCAGCTGCGCAGCAACTCGTTCTGCAGCTCCGAAGTCCCCGCCAGCTCATGCGTGATGATGGCGACGTCCGTCATCGCGTCGTTGCGATACGCCGTCTCCCAATCGATGAGCCACAGTCTCGTGCCGTCGAAGAGGATGTTCCGTGGATTCGGATCATTGTGACTGGGGACCCGCGCGGCCTCGTTCCACGGGTACGCCTCGGCAATTCGCTCGAATCCTTCCCGGTGGGGATCGAGGAGTCCCGCAGCAAACACGCGGGAGCCGTGCACGAATGACAGCATGCGGCGAATCCGTTCGGCGTAGGAGATGGCCGGCGTCGGGAACTCCGAAGCGTTCTGGAGTCGGGAAACCAGCTCACCGAGATCGCGCAGCAGAGCTGGAGAACCTCCGGGATAGTCCTGCAGCGGACGCTGCGTAACGAAATCCATCACCGCGACACCCTGTTCCGGATTCGCGAAGCGAAGCTGCGGCGCGAAGCCGGCGTCCACTGCGGCCTTCATGGCCGCGTAGTGATCCCGATTCAGCGCAGCGCTCGCGGCGGTTTCCAATCG
>JBGTMW010000252.1:0-3192 GCA_041743365.1 Gemmatimonadaceae bacterium | reverse complement strand
ATCGCCGACCTCGGGGAGGCGCGGTACCGCGGTGGGGGCCGGCGGCGCGGGTGCCACCGGCGGTACCGTCGGTACCGGCGGCAGAGGCGGTGTCTGTGCACCGGCTTCGGCGAAGGCCGCAAGCAGCGCGGCGGAAAGAATCGTTCGCATCATCGCGATACCTCAGTTGGTCGCGGATAGTGGAAAGCTCGTGACTGCATTCTGCAGCCGCGGAAGAACGTCGCGCTCCTCGAGCGCATCGGTGATCATCTCCATCTCCTGCTCATGGCGACGAGCAGAGAGTCGAACGACCTGGGCAAGCACCAGCTCGAGGTCGTCGAGCAGGACCTTGAACTCCGGGTCTTCGGCTGCCGGCGAATCGAGCAGCAGGCGAGTCGTGGACAGAAGCTCGCTGGCGTGCTCCACCAGCTTGGCATCGGCCTGGTATTCACTCGCCGCCGGAAGTGCAACGAGTAGCGCCACCGCCTGGCCGAGGTAGCGCGATGTGACCGCGCGGTACGGACCGGCGATGTCGGTGGACGGGTAGGCTGCCGCAGCGGGGGCTGTCGCAACGGGCTGCTCCGGAGGGCCCGAAGACGAAATGGTCATGCGGCCGATGCCGATGCCGATGAGGAGGGTCGCGGCCATCCCGATCACGGGCCCATAAACGCGATGCCAGGGCCTGCGTGCGGCGGTCGTGCCGAAGTGCCTCGCCTCGATCTCGGACCACATGGCGTCGAGTGGAGGCGGGGGTGGATCCCTGAAAGCCGGCGCCGCGTGGCGCATGAGGTCGTCGAATCGCTGATCGTCCATCGTCTACTCCTTCATGAAGACCGCGAGCCGGGCGCGAAGCCTGGAGCGGGCGGCGGACAAACGTGCCTTGGAAGTTCCCTCGGGGATTCCGAGAATCCGGGCGATATCCGCGTGTGTGTAACCTTCCACGTCGTGCATGATCACAACCGACCGATAGATCTCGCCCAGCTCGGCCATCGCCGCGTGCAGCCTGGCTCGCAGGTCGGGCTCGCCGCGGCTGGAGGTCCACTCCAGGTCCGGCGATTCGTCGAGATCCGTTTCGCGCTGCCTGAAACGACGCTCCTTTCGCATCCCGTTGAGCGTCACCGAAACCGCAATGCTGTGAATCCAGGTGCCGAGTGCGGCATCCCCCCGGAATTCGTGCAGCCGCCCGAAGGCGCGAATGAAGGTTTCCTGCGTGAAATCCTTCGCCAGGTCTTCATCACCCGCCAGCCGGAAGACGAGCCGGTACACCCTTTCCGCATGGGCGTCATACAGCTCCCGGCCTGCCGCCCGGTCCCCGGCGAGGACGAGGGCGATAAGTCGACGTTCATCCTTCCGGAGGGCAGGCTCTGCGCGCAGGGCGGTTTGCATTGTGGCTACGATACTACCTAGACACGGGAATACGCCGGACCGTTGGGTCGAAAGCCCGCCGCACCGGGAAACCGTGGGCAACCCGGCGGCGTAGGGACGGGGCTGATCAGCCACTCCCTACGGGAACTCCCGCTTCGCAGGTCCAAGCCATGCGCACCTTTCTCCTGTCCGTCCTCCTTCTCTCGCCGGCGTCCATTCCGGCACAGGTGCAGGTCCAGGTGGGGGTCGACCGGACTCCCGGGGAGCGGCCTGATTCGCAGGGCCGACGGGCACGGCGGACCCCGGTCACCGATGCACACCTCGCCACGGCCTTCAGGGACCCGCGGGCGAAGAGCCTCCTGATGGGTGCGCGAAGCGCGCGACTCGCCCACGACTCGGCCCTCAAGTCCTACGATGCAACCACCTATCAGAGGATATCGGCCGGGCTGTCGTTCAAGGCGATCGGCCGTGAGCGGTTGCTGTTCCGGCACGAGAACGCGACGCGGGTTCGCTGGCAGGAGGGGGTGGGCGCGTTCGTGGACGTCATGGGTGCGAGGACGGTGATACCACCGGTGAGCTCGCGCGAAGTGCAGGAAGAGATCGACGATGACATCAATGGCGATGTGGGCGGCGAGATGGCCGGAATCCCGTACTACCCCGGGCGCGAGGCCCTGTGGGTGGGATCGGGCCTGGCCAAGGCGGAGGTGGATGAGCGCGAGCTGGTCCACCCGCTCGCAGGCGGGGCGGAGGCGTACTACACGTATGCCTCGGGCGACTCGATGATGTATCGGCTGCCGCAGGGAACTGTGGTGAGGTTGTCCGAGCTGCGGGTGAAGCCACGCGAGCCGCGGTGGAACCTGGTGGTGGGATCGTTCTGGTTCGACAATGCATCGCACCAGCTCGTGCGTGCGGCGTATCGACTTTCGGTTCCGATCGACATCTGGGAGATCGTGGACGAGGAGTCGCCGAATGCCCGGGACGACATCCCCAAGTGGGTGATGCCGATGCTCACTCCGATGCGCGGAAACATCAGTGTCATCACGGTCGAGTACGGATTGTACGAAGGCCGGTTCTGGCTGCCGCGTCTGCAGGCCGCCGAGGGCGAGGGCCAGGTGAGCTTCATGCGAGCGCCATTCAGGATCGAGGAGCGGTACCAGTACTCGAGCGTGAACGGAGAGCAGGAACTGCCGGAGATGCCGGCGCTCGACCCGCAGGTCGTGGCACTTCGCCGCCTCGACTCCCTCGCTACCCAGGGTGACAGTGTAGCGCGAGCGGAAGCCCGATCGATTCGCGAGGCGCGATCCGCCGCGCGAGAGGCAGCGCGAGAGATACGCCGTGATTCGCTGCGGATGCTGGACTCGCTCGGACGGGGGGGAGATACGGAGGCCCGCGAGCGAGCGAAGGCGATGCGAGCGCGGCCCGTTTCGCAGTGCGATACCGCCGGAGTGAGGGTAAGCTCGCGAAGCAGGGCGAATGGAGCAGTGCGGATACTCGTCACGACTCCATGTGACGCCGCCGTCCTCGCAAGCTCGCCGTCGCTGCCGCCGTCGATCTACGAGCCGGGGGAACAGATTCTCGAGAGCCGCGACCTCGACCAGCTTCGCGGCCTCCTGGACATGGGTCTTCAGTCGGAATGGTCGCCGCAGCCGATCAAGCTCCGCTACGGACTCGGCGAAGGGATGCTCCGCTACAATCGCGTCGAGGGGTTCTCGCCGGCGATCGGAGCGACGAAGGCGCTCGGGCGGGGCCTCACCGTGGATGGGTTGGTGCGAATCGGCACCGCCGACCTCGAGGCAAACGCCGAGCTCGGGCTGTCGCGGAGCGATGGACGGCGGACGGTACGGCTCG